>JBAZHU010000171.1:0-4056 GCA_041652215.1 Methanoregula sp.
TTGACATTCTGAAGTCGTGGGCTGACGGAAACTGGGAACGGAAGTAACAGCGTCCGGTCTTCCCTTTTACAAAAACGTAAACGTCTCCGGCACCAGCGTCTGGAGGTCCACCATCACGGCCTGCGCCGGCGTCGGGTTCACGTTCATCTGCTTCTGGAACGCGGTCTGGGACTGCCAGGTGCCCGCGTTAATCCCAAGCACCCCGCGATAGTTTGTCAGCCCCCGGATATGCACGTGGCCCGTGTGGAGGATCTCCGGAAGGGGATCGATAATGAGCCGGTCGGATTTTCCTGCGGCAATCGGTGTGCGCCTCCCATAGGCAGGTGCAAGGTGCCGGCGCTGGAGCATCTCCTCCATCATCAGGCCGCTCTGCTCGTAGGAGGCCCCTGGGATGAGGCCGATCATGTCATCGATCGACCGGCCGTGATACATTAAAACCCGCACACCCTGAAGGTTCACCATCGCCGGATTCTCAACGAGCATGCAGTTCTCAGGGAACTTTTTTGTGAACTGCGCCGGGATCACCGGCTGGGGCTCGGCGCCCCTCACCACATCGTGGTTGCCCGGCGCAGCGACGATCTTGATCCGGTGCGGGATTGCACTGATAAGGTCGCCGAACGCGTCGTACTGCTCGTAGATGTTTTTGATGTTGAGTTCCTGCTCCTGCCCCGGGAAGATCCCGATCCCGTCCACGAGATCACCGGCGATCAACAGGTAGGAGGCGTCAGATTCCGCGAGCCAGTCGACAAACCGGTTCCAGGCGTCCGGAAGGAACGTGTTGCTTCCCACGTGGACATCGGAGATAAAGACCGCCTTTCCCGGCGTTTCGCTTAAAAACGGCTTGTTATCGATCCTGATATCGGGCCGGAACATCTGCTCTGCAAAAAAGAGCCTGCCATCGTTTGAGAGTTTTCCCTTGACACCGATGACCTCGTCCATGATCAGGCGCTCGGCGTCGGCAAAGACCGGCCGGTCTTTCCGGAAGAGCACCGAGAGGTTTGCCGTGGTATCTTCCAGTTCCGCGATCCGGTGGCCGTTCGTGGTGGTCTTGACCTCGGCGACCATCCCGATTACGGTGCACTCCTCCTGCCGGTACCGGGGCGAGCGGGTGAGCGCTTCGATGGGCATCGCCCCGCACCGTCCCCGGATCATCCCGCCGAGCCGGCTGAACCGGTCCCGGAAATAGTGAAGGTAATCGGAGGTGCCGTTGATTGCTCCCGAGGTGCCCGGGCTCCCGGACACGATCTCGACTGCGGGGTCGGTCAAAAACCGCATCCCGTCCCGGGTGGCGTTCATGCCCGGGATGTGCTTTGCCGAGACCACCACGGTATCCTCCGGGACGCCGGCGATGATGCGCTCGATCAGGTCCGGGTTGTCCTGCTCCTGGATGTACCGCACCACGTCGGGGTGCACCTGGAGCCGGGTATCGAGGAACCGGAGCGTGATCTCCTGCGCATCAAGCATAATGTAGTATATTGCAGCACCGGGAAAATAATCATATCATCCTGCATGTGTCTTTCGGCAGCGGTGCGGGGATGCCTTCATAACATCGCCCGTCAAAACCTGTTTGATTTGCGGGCTCCCCCGCACCGATACCATGCTCGATACCCTCCAGTTTTTTGTCCTGGCATTTGCCCTCGGCCTGACCGGTGCCCTCGCGCCGGGGCCCACGCTCGTTGCCACCATTAACGCATCGGTGGCTGGTGGCTGGACGATGGGCCCGAAGGTAACGCTCGGCCACATGCTCTCCGAACTGATCGTCGTACTCGTAATCGTCGCCGGCCTTGCGACAGCTGCACTCCAGTACACGACCGCGATTGCGGTCATTGGGGGCGTGGCACTCGTCATTTTCGGGCTCCTCACGATCACGGGCAGCCGGGCGGCCTCCTTAAGCGGCACCGGCAGCGGGACCTCAACCGTTACCGCTAACCCATACCTTGCCGGCTTTTTCACGAGCGTCGTAAATCCCTACTTCTGGATCTGGTGGCTCACGGTCGGAAGCGCGATGGTGATCGCAGGGCTCGCCGGTGGGATCATCCTTGCCTGCGTGTTTATGGCCGGCCACTGGTGTGCTGACCTCGGGTGGTTCACAGTAGTCTCGACCGGCATCTCCCGGGGTAAGACCATCCTGTCAGATACCCAGTACCAGCGGATCATGACGGTGTGCGGCCTCTTTCTTGTCATTTTCGGGATCTATTACCTCGTGCGGGTCGCCTTCCCGTGACATCGGTGCGGTATATTAACAAAAAACGCTAATAGAGCGCTTAGGAATGGCAGAGCAAGAACCGTCGCGGGATATCCGCACGATAATCCACACCTTCAGGACGAGCGAGAACTGGGCGGTCTCCATTGCCCGCGATCTTATCTGGGTCGTGGCAGTGGTCGGGTGCATTGCGCTCGCGCTCTATCTCGCCTGCGGTACATGGCCGGCGGTCGTTACCGTGGAATCGGGAAGCATGGAACCCCACATGAATATTGGCGACCTCGTAGTGGTCGTCCAGCAGGACCGGTTCGGGCCTGTCCAGACGTGGGACGAGGCAAAGACGACCGGGTACCAGAAGTTTGGGGATTACGGGGACGTGATCATCTACCGGCCGAACGGCGAGACGGACTTCTGGGCACAGATCGGCCTGCTCCCGTTCTCAAAACAGCACCCGATCATCCACCGGGCCATGACGTGGGTCGATGCGGGCGAACCGGAGCCGTATTACATCAACATGTACCGCGGCGAGGTTACCCCTCCTGATTATCTCCCGCTTAAGGACAACAACCAGACCATTCACATGACAAACACGAGCGGGTTTATCCGGTACGGTAATGTGACGACGCATGGAGGCTATATCACTAAGGGGGACAACAATCAGGTCAGTGATGAAGGAGGAACCCTTAAGATTGGAGATATCACCGAGATCGAACCGGTGGAAAAAGATTGGGTGGTCGGAAAAGCCCTCTTTACTGTCCCGCTCGTGGGCCTGCTCCCGCTCCATATCTGGGAAGTGATCATCGTCGTTATAGTGGCGATGGTTGCCTGGGACTGGTACGCAAAAAGAAAGGAATCGGAGTCCTGTAAAAAGGCCGGGAAATCCAGAAAGCCGTCGAAGGGTTCCCGACAGAAGAAATAACCCCATATTTTGGTCGTAACGACAATGACACCCGCACTTACCACGCTCCTGCACGATGTACAGGCCGGCCACCGGCTCACACCTGAAGAAGGCGAACTCCTCATGAAGACGACCGGCCGCGACGTGTTTCAGGTCACGGCAGCAGCGGATGAAGTACGTGAGGAGAAAGTCGGCGATATCGTCACCTATGTCCGGAACCAGAACCTGCACGTGACCAATATCTGCAAGAACCTTTGCGGGTTCTGCGGCTTCGGAAAGAAGGCGACCGATCCCGGGGCATATTGCCTTGACCTCGATTCGGTCCGGGCCGGGACACGCCTGGCACAGGAACGCCATGTCACCGAGATCTGTTTTCTCTCCGGTGTCAACCCTGCGTTCAACCTCGACAGTTACCTCGATCTGATCTCCGCAGTCCCCGAGATCGCCCCGGTTATTCACATACATGCGTTCAGCCCGGACGAAGTGGCCCATGCGGCAAAGAGGAGCCGGTGTACGACTGCCGATGTGCTTGCGGCTTTTAAGACAGCGGGCCTCGGCTCGCTCCAGGGAACGGCAGCGGAGATTCTGGTTGAATCCGTGCGAAAGGTTATCTGCCCGAAAAAGGTCTCCGGGCCTGAGTGGGTCAGGATCATCAAAGAGGCGCACGCGATGGGCATCCGCACCTCGGCAACGATTATGTACGGCTCGTACGAGTCGGCCCGCGACCAGATCGATCACCTGGAGATCGTCCGGCAGATCCAAGACGAGACCCACGGCTTCTCCGAGTTTATCCCGATGTCCTACATCCACACCAACACCCCGCTTTACACGCAGGGGATCGGGCGTGCCGGGGCAACGGGGAGAGAAGACCTGCTGATGATTGCGGTCTCCCGGCTGTTTTTGGACAATTTCGACAACGTTCAGGTCTCGTGGGGAAAGCTCGGGCTCAAGATGA
>JBAZHU010000172.1:0-4043 GCA_041652215.1 Methanoregula sp.
CCTTCAGGGCGGGTGCAGGAACCACCCGGTGCCTGCCGCGAGAGAGAAAAAGGATACGGATACTACCCGGAATGCGAGGCTGGCAGGATACAGATGAAAAAATCGGGCTCTGTAGAATGCCTTTTTCATACTACGCAGACCTCTTCCTGAGCCAATGCATCCCTTGGGGCGGACGGGCGCATATACATGCCAGAATGGGTACTACTGCATCGCACCTTGAGGGTACTACCTCACCAGGGGGGAAGCACGCGTGCCGGAGCCACAAAGAGCCAAGAGTGCAATCCCTTTGGGGAGGTCTCCAGAGCCAAAAAATGCAAAATTGCCGAACGTTACCCGATATAACTCAGTTCTTCATCCCGCTGCATCTTCTCGCTTTCAAGAAGACCCTGGACAACTTTCTCCATCTCTGCCGCGCGGTCGTTGAGCTGCGTCGGATCGACCGGCACTGCGATAAGTTTTGAGAGAACGGATAATACACCTGCCGCGCTCATGGGATCGACAATGTACCCGCTCGTCTCGCCCATCAGGCAGACCGCATCGATGCCCCGCATGCCACCCATTCCCAGGAGGAGACCTGCGGCGCCGATGATACCGCCACCCGGTTCATCGCGGTTAAAGGTCACTCCCGCCGCCTCGATCTCACCCTTTAATTCCTCGCGGTTGGCGGCGCCCAGGACCCGGGGTGCGTTAACCAGGTGGCCGACACCGAATCCCCCCAGCGTGTAAATACGTTTTACACCAAGCTCGACTGCCATATCGAGATACGCATCGGCCATGAGATAGTGCCCCTCGTTTGAGGCACTCTGGAAATCGCCCACAAGGAAAACAACGTGACGGTCTTCAGCCTTGTACAGGTAGATCTCGTTTCGCGGCAGCCGGGCAACGCCGTTTTCCTCAATGATAACCTGCGGCGGCAGGTAAATCGAGTGAATCTCACCGATCTTTTCTGCGCCGAGCATGTGGATCATGTACTCGGCGACAAGCTTCCCCACCTGCCCGATCCCGGGCAGTCCCCCGATAAGGATCGGGTTTGTGAGATTCTTATCCGTGAACGTATCGAGATACCGTATGCTGATGTCATCGATCATGCATCAGTCTCCTGTTTTGCCATCCTGCGGTATTTACCGAAACGATCCTGAACCGAAAACCGTGCCGGGTGAGCACCCGATGTCGGTGCACCGCAAACGGGACACAAAAGAGAAAGAGTGTAGGTATTGTCTGCGCCGCAGCGACGGATTTTCCCGCTCATTGACTCTTCCCGGACTTGGGTTTTTTGATGAGTTTACCTTCGCCGCCTGCTTTTTCAAGAACGGCTATGGAGGCATTTGCTGCTTTTTCAAGGGCTTTTTCCGCTTTCTTGTAATCGGAGGCAGTCACCTTGATCCGGTAGAGCGGTGCGCCCAGGTACAGCAGCTCGATATCTGCTCCGGCGGTCTTTGAATCATTGGCTTTTTTCAAGGCATTCTTTATGACCGATACACCATCCGGCTGCGCGGACATAAGTTCCAGCTGGCCGGTCACTTCGACCCGAGGGATCTTGACACTCTCATGGGCGATATGCACCAGCGCTTCGCTTGCCTTTTTAGAGAGTCCCAGTTTTTTGACGGTCGCATCGCTGTCGGTGACGATATCCTCGAACACAGCGTACAACTCGCCGTACTTATCGAAGATTACATTTTCTATTTCAACAGCAGGTTCGCCGGATTTCTCCGCGACAAACCCGATCCACTTGCGCGCCTTGGACTCATTTTTCCACTCACGGATCTTCTCGCGGCGCTGGTGCTCGTTGACATCCTTTTTGGAAAGATCGATGTGACCCCTGCTCCGGTCGACGTTGAGGACCTTGCAGACAATCTTCTGGCCCTCCCGGATGTGGTCACGGATATACTTGATCCAGCCGGTTGCAATTTCAGAGATAGGGATGAGCCCCTGCCTGCCGCCGTACTCGTCAAGCGATACGAACGCAACGAAATCCTTGACATTTTCTACGGTGCAGACTACCAGTTCTGATTCCTGTGGCCATTCCCTGTCTCTTTCCGGCATGAGATGACTCACTTGAACTCTGAGATAATCTCAGCCTTTAAGGTCGCCTTTCCACCGGTGGGGGTCGCAAGATCGCGTCCGCAGACAACACACTTTACTGTCGTGCTCGCCTTGGAGAAGATCGTCTGCTCATTGTCACAGTCGGGGCACTTTACCTTTAAAAAGCTGCTCCGGTTTGCCCGTGCTTCACGTACCATATTTCTCACTCCGTCAACTCAAACTTGGCAACCCGGTATCCTTTTCTTAAGTGCGCTTTACCGCAGGTCGTGCAACGGTACCGGACATTGATCTTCTTTGTGGGCTTGTCGCCACCAGGGACCTTCGAGAATTTTCCCATGTTGCCCACTTTGCCTCTCCGTGCCTTCTGGCGGTCGATCCAGTGGAGGCCGGTCGTCTTGCTCTTCTTGACCTTCTCCACCTCGTGGATCTGGTGACTCCTGCAGAATGGACAGTATGTTTTGAATTTCACTGGCATCTTCATGATGTTTTCACCGAATGTGCTCTGATATAGAATCCTAGTATTATTTACCAAGGTTCATATTTAAGATATGGGTGCCGTCGGCAATACACAGTACCGCCACCGTCACGTTTTATGCAATTCTCATCGTGGCGAAGAGTGTAAAATGTTAGTGCCGAAATCTTAAAAAGATTAGGATAGGGTGGTTCCGGTTACCTGGTCCGGACGGGCGCTGCCATATCCGGAAAAAAAACTGCAACCCCAAAAAGTACCGTGCAAACGAAGGCTCACAACAAGATCCCGTTTATTTGCAGGTAGGGAGGGGGAGCGCGACCACAATGTTCCGGTCGCTGAGCACGGATGCATTCCTCTCGGGAAGGGTCACGATATCGCCTTTTAAAAGGGTGTAGATCCTCCCGTCAACACCCATAAAAGAGTCCATATCCCCGAGCACCCGGACGAGCATGTAGGGAGGGGTAAGAGAGGGGGCAGCAGACGATGGGACGGGAGATGACGGTCCCGGCACTTCCTCTGCCAAAGGAACTTCTTCATACACCGCATCATCTTCATCCTCCACGACCCCCGTACCTGCTGGAACCACAGCGGGAACCGGCACGAGCGGCTGCTTGGTATTGTGGAGCAGGATTCCCTGGCATTCCTCAAGCCCGGCGGCAACCCGGTCAAACATCTCGTGTTCGGAGGGGATCATCCTTTTGACCTCCTCCCGGTCATAGTAGTTGCCTTCCGCATGCATGAGGGCAAGGGCAAGGATCTTGCGCGAGCGGATGGCGAAGAGCTCGTGCATGGTTTCCTTTATCGCGATGGTCTCTTCTATGAGCGCCCGCGCCTCATCGGACAGCGGATCCTCAATCGCGTAGACTTTCTTTAAGAGGTCTGCGATCTCCGCGTGGGTGCGATCGAAGATGTCCGGGGCTATCTGGATGAGTTTGCCGGTTTCGCGTTCGGAGAGCAGGATGCTGCGCAGATCGTCAAATCCCATGACAGGTACCTTTTATGAGATTCTTGTTTTTTTAGGCAATTTCCGCGATGCCACGGCAGCAGAGGAAGACTGCCACAGCTTCAGGTACTGTAGAGATCCCTTTTGGGATCTGATAAGTGCTTCCCAGCATGGGCATGGCAAGCGGGAACCGCGAGTCTACCTTAACCTCACGGGTCGAAAAGACCACGGCATCCACCAGCGGGTCAAACTCATGGAGGTTCCTTACCTCAAGCGGCTGTACCCGCATCCCGCTGCCACCGTGAAGGGAGGTGGGCATCCGTATAAGGCGCTTGGTGTCGGTCGTGACCGGTTCATCTGCAAGCGCGGCCCGGTCGTTCAGCCGTTTCCGGAACTCCCCTTCGGTTTCATGTACGACCGTTTTTATGACACGGTCCTTAAGAATCGTGGGGTCGACCTGTCCCCTGAGTCCTTCGATCATTTCGGTGCGCTTTCTCAGGAACCCGGCCGCAGACTCTTTTCCCACACCCTCAAGCGAGGTAAGATAGACCATCGCCTCTTCCTCGCTCTGGCGGCTCAGCCACC
>JBAZHU010000173.1:0-4001 GCA_041652215.1 Methanoregula sp.
TAAGAGATTCGCCCCGGACCTGGTCCATCAAGAGAGTCGTCCGGCCCAAAAACGTCTCGACCCCGTATACCCCGGGGACGGGGATGCCCATGTCCCCGACCACGGCAAGGGTGAAGGCCTCCTGGAAGACCTGCTTTTTCGGCTGGCCCTCCCGGTAGACCTTCGCGACAATCCCGTCCCGTGCATAGATGACCGCGGACTGCCCGGCGCCGATTCTCCCGCCGTAGCGTTTCACAAACTCCCCGTCGTCCTTTTCCTGTGCATTCGTCGTCGTGCTGAAACTGGTGTCTGCCATGCGTGGACTCCTGCTCCCGTAATCAAACGGGATGATACACTGCTATCTTTTCACATCCATCATCGTAAATTGTTCGGTTGGCACGTTCCTGTCTTTTGCAGAAGCGATAACAATTCCCGGATCCCAAAAGGTCATCCTTTTTTAGTTTTCCCGTAAACCTACTAAAAATACCCTTCCCGGAGGAAAACCTTGGCAGAACACTATGGGCACGAACCTGCACCAGATAAAGAATTTCACTTCACGATCGAGGCAGTTATCCTGCTCGTCCTGTCGGTCTTCATGCTCCTCTTTGGCGTGCTCCTCTTTATGATCCATACGGGCAGTCTCCCGTACACGCCGGACAGCACGTACGGGCTCTTCCTCGTTATCGTTGCGCTCCAGATCATCATCATGGGCAAGACCCCGTTCGGCGACGTCCGCCGGTCCTGGCTTGTCATCATCATCGGGATCGCTGCCGCGGTCATCGGGATGGGGGCCTGCTTTATCCCGGGCGCCCTGGCCACCCTTGTACGGACACTGGTCGGTGTCATCCTTGCGGTTGGGGGAGCGGTACTCCTCGCCCAGCTGCTCCTCCGCCGGGAGAAAGCGGCGGCATGGCTGAAGATCCCCGGCATCATGCGGCACCTCACCATTGCCTCTGCGCTCGTCTATCTTATGGCGTTCCTCCTTGGCCTGGTCACCCTCCTGCCCGCCACCACGACCGACACGCTGACCTCGGTTCTCCTCATCATCGACGGCGCCAGTCTCTTCTACCTGGCGTGGTCTATTCAGGCCCTCGAAAAGATATACCCAAAAAAACCCGAACCGACGGAGCCGGCACGACGCACCCACTCGTTTCTTACCCGGGATGCCCCTCTCCCCTTCACCACCGCCCTCCTCATCTTTCTCGGTGTCCTTCTCGCGTTCCTTGCGGTCCTGCTCGTGCCGGTGAACCTGGGCACGCTCCCCTTCTCCCCCGACGGCCAGCTCGGTCTCCTGCTCGTCATCATGGCAATCCAGGTGCTCGCAATGGGCGAGACACCGGTCGGCCAGTTCCGGCGCTCGTGGGCGATAGTCCTTATCGGCCTTGTCTTCGTCGCACTGGGTGTCTTTTCCTGCATTGTCCCGGGGATCGCAACCACTCTGCTCCGGATTATGCTCGGTCTCCTGAACCTGGTCGGCGCGCTCATTCCCCTTGCGCTGCGGCTCTACCCCCTGCTGCACCAGGTGAGACACCCACCTGCCGTGCCGGTTCCCATCCCTTCGCAGCTGAGAAACCTGCTCGTTACCCAGACCGTGCTGAACTGCGTGGGGATCCTCTTTGGCGTCTCCATGCTCCTGCCGGGTCTCATCCCCGGCATGGTGACCGCAGGGATTCTCTTCTGCAACGGGCTGCTCCTCTTTGTCCTCGCATATGTCCTCTCCACGCTGCCCTCGCCTGAGTGAGCAAAAAGGGAACCCTTCTTTTTCCCGTTCATCTACCCATCCTGTATCCCCCTTCAAATCCGGCCGATCCCTGTCTTAAAAATGGGAAATACGCCCCTATTCTGGGGAAATTCAAATGAGCAATCCTAAATAGGGTTGTTTTTTAAGAATAGATTACACCAGATCGGTGACAGGAAAATACACAGATGCGAATCAGCGACAGAAATGACGGATTTACCCGCCGCATGCCGGCCCATTTCCGCAAATGGACCCCTGCGGGAGGTATCTGTCCCTACGATGACTGCACGACGCTTGAGATCAGTTACCTGACGGAGGAGGAGAAACTTCGTACATACGTCCCGGAGGAATTTGAGATCACCCGGCCGCTCCTCATGATCATGTACGAGAAGTGCAACGGGGTACAGTGGATGGGGGGATCGGAGTATTCCCTTGCAACCGTCTCGGTCCCGGTCAGGTACCGGGAGACAAAGGAGCCCATCAGCGGCGTCTACCACCTGGTGCTCTGGGAGGATAAGACGGAACCCATCCTCGGGGGGCGTGAGGAAGCGGGGATGCCGAAGATCTTCGCAGATATTCCCGAATACCGCCGGCTGGGAAAAGAACTTTCTGTTAACCTCAGCCATGAAGGGCACACCTTCCTGGAGATGGATCTTACCCTTGGCCGGGACTATACGCCCGCAGAACGTGCGGAACTAAACAAAGACAACGGCAGGATGGTCCAGTTCGGCTGGCGCTACCTCCCGAAAGTCGGCCCATACCCGGGCCCTGCCCTCTCCGAGGCAACATATTACCCGGTGGACAACGTTTTCACCTCCGTATCCGCCTGCACCGGCTCCGTGAAGTGGACCGTTCCCAGACTTCAGGACCACCCGACGCAGTACGACATTATCGCGGCGCTCGCCGGCCTGCCGGTTAAAGAATACCTCCCGGGCTCGTTCCGGAAGGGATCGTCTGCCATGCGCATGGACCTTGCGCATGCGCTCCCATGAGAGGCGACAAGAATGACGGATGTATTTGAAGGAAAGATTGCAGTCGTGACCGGGGGAACCTCCGGGATCGGCTACGCGGTATCGAAGGAACTGCTCCGGCGCGGCGCAACGGTCTGGGTGACCGGCAGCCGTAAAGAGAGCGTTGAGAAGGTAAAAGCATCCCTTGCGGCGTACCCGCAGGCAAAATTTGCAGCCGTGGACGTCCGGGACTTTGCGGCGGTAGAGGGAATGATCCGGGACTGCGTTAGAGAGTCCGGCCGGATCGACTACCTCTTCAACAACGCCGGGATCAGCCAGAAGAATCCGTATGAAAAGAGCACCCTTGCCGACTGGAAAGAGATGATCGATATCAACCTCTGGGGCGTGATCCACGGCGTGAACGCTGCACTTCCCGTCATGCACAAACAGGGGAGCGGCCACATCATCAACACATCCTCGGTTGCAGCACTCTACGGCACGCCGTACCAGACGCTGTACGTGGCCACCAAAAACGCGGTCATCGGCCTGACCGACTGCCTGTACTACGAGTACCTGCCGAAGAATATTTTTTTCACGGTTGTCTGTCCCGGGGATGTCGCCACGCCAATCTTCAAAGGCAGTATCCCGGAGGGCGCAGTCCCGGTTGAGGAAGCCGCACAGATCATCTTAACCGGCGTAGAGAAGCGGGAGCGGATGATCGTCTTCCCGGATTTCATGAAGGATGTCCTGGAGCGATGCAAAGACCCGGTTATCCGGGATCTCGTGCACAAGAATTCCGAGCTGGAGAGCCGCTGGCAATTTGCCTCAGCGGAGTACCCGGAGTTTCTTGCCGGGCAGAAGAGATGATGACGGATACCTGAGGTGTCTATTAAAAAAAAGAGCGGGGACAGGGCATGCAGGCCTTGTGTCCGTTCAATTACGAGATGACAGGAATGACGGATGTATTTACGGGAAAGATTGCAGTCGTGACCGGGGGAACCTCCGGGATCGGCTACGCGGTATCGGAAGAACTGCTCCGGCGCGGCGCAACGGTCTGGGTGATCGGCAGCCGAAAGGAGAGCGTTGAGAAGGCGAAGGCGTCTCTTGCGGGGTTTAAGAATGCACGGTTTGCGGCAGCGGATGTGACCGTTGCCGATGATGTGAAGCGGGTGATTGACACCTGCGTTAAAGAGTCCGGCCGGATCGATTATCTCTTCAACAATGCCGGGATCGGAATGACCCGCCCGAGTAAAGATCTCACGCTCGATATATGGAAACAGGCAATCGACCTCAACCTCTGGGGCGTGATCTACGGCACTCATTTTGCCCTGCCG
>JBAZHU010000174.1:0-3990 GCA_041652215.1 Methanoregula sp.
GGTGATCGGCTCATCCTTGAACTTACGGATGGTGAATGTGGAGCCGTGGGCAGTCACTTCCTGCCCGAGCGTCATCTGGATACGGGAACCATCGTTCATGGTTGCATCGAGAATCGGTTCTGAAATGGAGATATACTTACCGGCACGCTGGGCGAGTTTTGTGACAAAGGAGTCAAGTTCTTCGGCATTGAGGTACATCAGCGTCGTCTTCATCGATTCGTAACTTGCGTGGAATGCAAACAGAGGCGTGTTGACACCATCGCAGGAAATATCCTCGATATGCTTGTCATGCATGATCGCATCGATAAGACCGTCGCCAAGGAAATCCTTGTGCATGTTATACAGGATTTTCTCGCGCTGGACCGGGCTGAGCTTGATCCCGTAATCAGCGAGTATATCATCCACCGAAATCCGAAGCTGGCGCCGTGCCTCATCTTTGGATATATCTTTGGTGTTGATATCCAGCGTTTCAAAGAGGCGTTCTTTTAACTCCTTTAACAGGTCTTTTTCAGGTTCGGAAAGAACAGGTTCGAGGACCAGGTAAGTATACTCATGCGTGGAGTGGTCATAAATAATCCGGATATAGGCATAAGGCTCATTCACCGGGTACATCTCCATCTCTTCGATTCCCGGTTTCGCTTCAAAGGTAAGATCGACAAGAGATCCATGCACTTTGGGATTGTATTCCTCAGATGCCGAGCGCATGACGTTGAAGAGTGCCGAAAACCGGGACTTTTTTGCCGCAGCCGGGTTTACCGTTTCCTGATCGAGAGAAAATTCCGATTCGAAATCCTTAAACCCGGCTGTCGAGAATTCCCGTTTCCAGATATCCGCAAATTCCGGGGGCAGGGTTCCGGTCCCGGTGTTCTCAAAGGCATTTATACTGCCATGAAGTTTGATCTCATCGATCGGGAATGTCGCCCCTTTGGGGAGGATGAGTCCGGAGTATTCGGAGATCTGATCAACAGAGATTATCCGATCATCCGTGTCATTCCCCGATGTATCGGCAGATTTCTTTGAGGTCGATTCCCGCGTCACTTTTCGTTTCTTAAAAAATGAGGTTGTCCGGGTCTCCCGGGGATCTTCTTCAGTAATTTCGACAGGGATCTCTTGAGGGGGTTCTACAGCGGACGGGGCAGTTTTTTCCTCGGGCACAGATGGGGAGGTTGGTGAAGCTCCCGACTGCGCGAGGAACTTTCCCAGCACTTCGCGCACATCATTTCCGTTCAGATCCGGGGTCTGCGAAACGGGTTCCGAAGAGGGAATATCCTCAAGCAGGTCATCGAAATCATCAGCATCCCCGGGCAATGCGGAATCGGGCGAATCGATTTTTTCCGGAACTTCTCCGGAAGCCTTTTCCGGTTTATTCATGCCAAGTTTTTGGAGGAGTGCAGAAAAATCACCTGTTCCACCGGGATCGGGTTCTTCCGGGGGGGATGCGGTCGGGACTGCCGATTCATCCTCCGGCGCCTGTGTGCCCCGAATTTTTTTAAGAAGGGCACTTATATCATCGTGAGCCGCATTATCATGTGATTTCAACCTGAACAACCTCCTTTCTGTAAATCCCGGTTGCGGGTATTTATATAAAAGGTTCTTTTATCTTGGACTATATCTATCCTCTGAAATGATACAGGGGAAATCCTTGCCCGATGCACATACTCCATTCCCGTCAGGTTCCACTCCCCACTTCAATCTGGATACTCCTGATCAGGACACGCATGAGACCGAGCTGGGCATCTGCACGGGTGATAATGCAAAGGAACAGATCCCCACAGGGTGCAATAATAAATTTGTTCGCCGCCGTTTCGAGAATCAGCTGATCGGGTTTCCCAAGGTTCATATCCTGCGCAAGTCTTGTCCCGGCCCGCAGGAAATCCTCAGCACGTGCTGCTACATGCTCAAAATCCCCCTCTCCCAAAGACTGTACCGGAAACCCTTCATAGAAAGCAGAGACTGCAATAACACCGGGTTGGCTGATGATCTTTGTGAGGGTGGATTCTTCAAGGAATGTGGGAGTATGCCGGGATGATTCAGGAGCCGTGGTTGAGGGGGGGGCTGAATTATCTTCCTGCGGTACAGCGGGTTCTATGAGCAGTCCGCCTTTGGTACAGAGAGCCAGAGCTTCTGTAAACTCCTCGTCACCGTACACCCTCATGACAAAATTCTGCTGCGGCATGCCGGCATCACTCCCCGGGGCAGCCATCAGGTTCTGGACGGCAGATTCCCCCCGGTAAATACCGTGCCTGTCCTTGAAGTACGCAGCAACCAGAGTGCCATTGCACGTGAGGATAAAACCCTTGCCTCGGCCGGAGTCAATCATGATTGCTCCTTTAAACGCCATAAGGTACTGAAGCATACCCTCTTTTTGGGGGTTTATAACGACACCCCCCTCTGCCCCTGCCGGTAGTTTCATAAAATTGATTTTAAAGATAGGGAAATTAAAGAGCCGCGACGATACGTTCCTTATTCTTCTTTAATTCGTAACGAATCCGTCCGATATTTGCGGTCGTATCTGCAACCAGTGCGATCAGTTCGTCCGCTGACAGGGGGGCAAGAATTATAGGCCCTTTCTCCAGTTCAACAAGCATCTGGGAGAGCTCGCCTTTTCCCAGAGTGTTTCCCATAGCTTCAGAGGTGCCCAGGCCGGTTGATGCCATGGCACCCAGTGCCTCGATATCCACCTTGCCGGAGACGGCACTTTCGATCACAAACCCGTCTCTTCCCACGACCACTGCTGCGGATACCCCTTCAACTCTCAAAAACTCCTCTAATAACGGCTTGAGCATCTTTTCACCACTTAATAAATGTGACTTTCTTGCTTTTTTCCTATTAAAATGTTGGGTTTTTTATCAGAAAGAAATTTTTGATTTGCTCTTTGAAAACAAAAATAAAGACGCTTAAACCCTGAAATGCCAAACAACCGAGAGAATAACCCCTGTTAAAAGAATCGGGACGGATATAAGCGCCAGGATCCCAAAATCTGCACTCGACAGAATTTTCCTTGAAATACACCAGAGACTTCCACAAAAAAAAGAAACTATATACAAGAATGCGATCATTAGAGTTATCATGCAACTTCCCCGCGGTACTTTCCGCGAGATCCAGAAAAACCAGAAGACCGGAGATGTCCTTGAGGAGCTTGCACGGGGCCGGTTCTCCGGGATCTGCAGTATCTCGTGCCGGGATGGTGTCAGTACGCTTGTGCTGAAATCGGGGAAATGTATCCTTGCAGAGTATAATTCATTCAAAGGCGATGCCGCACTGGATGGTCTGATAAATGCCCTCGCAGAAGTGGATATCGATGCGGCACTCTCAACACTAAACGAGGCGCAGATCCAGCTCTCCCTGGAGTTCAACAAGGCCGAGAGGATTATGAAAGGTAGCCTTACAACTCCATCACCCCAAAAACCCGTCACCCTCCCGGTTCATCCGGCTCACCGGGCAATAGTGAAAAAAACCGGGCCGGCTTTGGGAACAAATCCTTCTTTCCCACGGGAAAAAGTCTCACCTCTCGCGGCACAACCCAAAAAAACGATACCCCGCCCGCTTGCAGGTCAGAAAAATCGTGTCAGCGGTCCCCCGGTTTCTATTCGGGCAGCAACGGCATTGGTTCCAAACGAGCCGGTGATTCCAACAAAAGATGCCCCTCAAACCGTTTTTGAGAGCGACATTGATACGTTTGATTCCATGAACCTGGACCAGATGACTGACAAGATCAGGGACGATTGCAAAACGATGGTAAAAAACCTTCACTTAGACCATCTGATGGATCGGGACTAGATACAGGGAAGCAGGAATATGACCCTAGTCTTTGGTATAAACAGCACCATGATTGTCCTTGGTATTGGTGTTGTGATCGCGATCGTTATTGTTGTCGCCTTCATTGCAGTAAAAAAAGCGCGGGCCGCGAAGCGTGAGAATCTGCACAAAATTACAGCAGACCAGTTCCGGATTCCACTTCACGTCCAGAATATCCCCACAAACAATAAC
>JBAZHU010000175.1:0-2594 GCA_041652215.1 Methanoregula sp.
TCTTATCCTCTTCACGGATGATCGCAAACACTTTTTTTTTCGTATCGTACCCCGAGACCGGTCCGCCACAGGCCGGGCAGGCCATAAGCTCGCCAAAGAGTACATTATCGACTGCCACCAGCCCGGTCTGGACAATGGTGGACAGCATCGGAGGGATGCGGGGGGATTTCATTGTACCTGGTGGAAATCTGCGGGCCCACAACAGCCCGGGAACCTCCGGTTAAACCCGGGGGTCGTCACTCAATATTCTGTGCATGTATGCACAGTCCGTAAATATTAATTCGCGGTCACCTTCCGGCAACCCCCAGTCTTCATTGCAATTAGCGTCTCTGTGCCGCAGGTTTCCGCGTGCAATCCCGTTTGTGTTCCTCCATTATGATCGACCGGGTGTTGGCTGGAAATATGCGGATACCGGGAATATTTTTATCCCGCACTGGTCTAACTGTCCAGACAGATTCCCAAGATGAATATACCTGCGCGCCGGGAATCTGAAAAACCGGCAGTTTCCCGGGAAAAAACGGGTGGCAGGCCTGCGCAGAGATCTTTTGTATCGGCGGTGGCCCGCTGACTGGCAGGGACAGGAACCAACCTGGACACCAAAACCCGGGCCCACCAGTATTCATCAAAAAGATTTAACTTTTGATCAAAGTTAAATATGTTTATAACAGACTATTTTTGTTCGAGGTTAGAACATGGAATTCACGTATGTACCAAGCACCTGTCCCTACTGTGGGACAGGATGCGGGATCAACCTTGTCGTAAAGGAAGGCAGGGTTGTCGGGATTTCCCCCTGGCACCGCAACCCGGTCAACGAGGGAAAGGTCTGTATCCGCGGGAACCGATCCTATGAATTCGTCAACAGCCCTGACCGGCTCACCACCCCGCTCATCAAAAAGGACGGGAAGTTTGTCGAGGCAAGCTGGGAAGATGCATATGCGGAGATTGCAGCGAAACTCAAAAGCGTTACGCCGGAAGAGATCGGATGCGTCGCATCTGCGCGGACCTGCAACGAGGACAACTTTGTTTTTAAGAACTTCGCGGCAAACGTGCTCAAGACTGCAAACATCGACTACTGCGGCAGGCGCTGCAATGCCGATGCGGTCAAGGGACTTGCCGATGCATTCGGTGTCGGCGCCATGACCAATTCAATCGAGGACCTCGCACAGGCAAAGGCGATCCTTGTTGTGGGCAGCAACCCCCTGGAAGAGAATCCGCTTGCAGGCCGCAAGCTCATCCAGGCAAAGAAGAACGGCGCAAAGATTATTGTTGCTGACGTCCGCAGGCACGCAACGGCGAAGCTTGCTGACCTCTATGTCCCGGTAAACCCGGGCACCGAAGTCGCGTTCCTTAATGGCCTCATGAATGCGATTATCGCGGCAGGAAAAGAAAACAAGGAATTTATTGCAAAGAGGACTGCCGGGTTTGATGCGTACAGGGCAGCAGTTGTGTCATGCACCCCCGCCTCGGCAGCAGCGGCCTGCGGTATCAGGGAAAGCGATGTCGCGAAGGCAGCCGAGATCTACACTGCCGCCCGGCCCGCAGCAGTTGTTACCTCCGCAGGCGCCCTTGCCGGCGACCTTGTGCGTGCAGGCGCAGATCTCCAGCTCCTCACCGGTAATGTCGGCATGCCCGGCGCCGGTGTGATGCTCCTGCGTGGAAAAGCCAATGCACAGGGTGCGATGGATGTCGGCTGCGTGCCGCAGGCAAACGGCCTTGCAGTCCCAGCCATGATCGAAGCGGCGGCAGCCGGGAAGATCAAGGCGATGTATATCATGGGCGAGAACCTTGCATCCGCAGGTCAGGCCGTTGCCGATGCGCTTGGCAAACTCGACTTTCTGGTCGTCCAGGATCTGTTCATGACCGAGACCGCGGCAAAGGCCGCAGTCGTCCTGCCATCCGCTGCATTTGCCGAGCGTGACGGCACCCAGACCAACAGCGAACGCCGGGTCCAGCGAGTAAGAAAAGCGGTCGCACCTGCCGGCACCGCGAAAGCTGACTGGCAGATCGTCTGCGAACTTGCAAAAGTCATGGGACACGAGAAAGATTTCGCGTTCAAGGACGCCGGGCAAATCTTTACCGGGATTGCAAATACAGTCCCCGCCTACGCAGGCATCACGTATGCCGCTCTCGACAGGCCCGAGGCAGTCCAGTGGCCGGCAGCGGGCGGCAGGTTCGGAACTGCCGTTCTCTTTGCCGATAAGTTTTCCACAAAGGACGGTAAGGGCGTCTTTGCCCCGGTGGCGTACACGGCCGGAGAAGTGGCGGGCGGGGAGTTCCCGTTCGCAGTTGCGGCACAGTGGCCCATGGGTACGCTCTCGAAAAATACTCCCGGTATCATGCGGGAGTTCCCGGAGCCGACCGTAAAGATCAACAAGGCCGATGCAAAGACGCTGGGTATCATCAGCGGTTCAATGGTAAAAGTAACCGGGAAAGCCGGATCCGTTGAGATCGTGGCTGATGTGACTGAAGACATCAAGAAAGGTGTCGTCTCGATGCCAGCCACCATCAATGCTGCGGTTGTTAAAATTGAGAAGTCCACGGGAGGGAATTAACCATGACAAAGAAAGGCGATATGCTCAACACCTGGACTAACG
>JBAZHU010000175.1:2604-3961 GCA_041652215.1 Methanoregula sp.
GAGACGAACGATGCAGAGATCCAGAAAAAAGCCGAGCTTGGCGGTGCGGTTACCTCTCTTTGGAAGTACGCGCTTGAATCAAAGATTGTCGATGCGGTTCTTGTTATCTCAAAGGGAAAGGATCTCTACGATGCAAAGCCGACACTCGTGACGGACCCGGCACAGCTTGCAACCACGGCCGGTTCGCTCCACTGCGGTACGCTCCTCCTGCCCAAGCTCATCAAGAAATATTTTGATGGCGCCGCGAACATGAAGATCGGTGTCACGGTCAAGGGCTGCGATGCGATGGCCTTCTACGAACTCGCGAAGCGCAAGCAGATCAATCTTGACAATATCTACATGATTGGCGTCAACTGCGGAGGGTCGGTCAGCCCGGTACTTGCCCGCAGGATGATTGCCGACAAGTACGAAGTCGACCCCGATACCGTCCACAAGGAAGAGATCGACAAGGGCCAGTTCATCATCGAGTACGAAGGTGGACACAAAGGCATCTCGGTTGACGAACTCGAAGAGCACGGGTACGGGCGCCGGCCCAACTGTCGCCGCTGCAAGATGAAGATTCCGCGCCAGGCTGATCTTGCCTGTGGGAACTGGGGAGTCATCGGCCCCCGGGCCGGCAAGGCAACCTTTGTCGAAGTCTGCTCCGAGAAGGGTGCTGCCCTTATCGATGGTGCAGTCAAAAAAGGCATCCTTGCAACCGAAGCGCCCAACCCCAAGGGTCTTGAGATCCGTGGAAAGGTCGAGAGCGCCATGTTCAAGCTCGGGGACAAGTGCCGGGCGAAAGACTTTGCCGGTCTTGGCGAAGGCAAAGACCGGTTAAAGAAAATCCTGGAAGAGACCAGCCGTTGCATCAAGTGTTATTCATGCATCTCTGCATGCCCGATCTGCTACTGTGTCGACTGCACGACAAAGAACCCGGTCTACGTGAAACCCGGCGAGGTTCCGCCAGGCTTCATGTTCCACCTGATCCGGTTTGCCCACATCGCAGACTCCTGCGTGAACTGCGGCCAGTGCCAGGAACTCTGCCCTGCGGAGATCCCCAACGCCCTTTTCATGCACGCCCAGCAGGTCGAACTTGAAAAGATGTTCGGCCACGTCCCGGGTGTTTCCATGGAGCTGCCGCTCATGGCATTTGTCGAGGAGAAGGCCGAGCGGGATCGGCTAAAAAATACCGGTAGCGACATGATCTACGAGAACGTGTTCAACCCGGTACCAAAGAAATAATTTTCCCACCTTTTTTGGAGTGCAAGGAATCTGCATTTCCTGGTAGTCACGGGGAATTCATGGTATTGTTGCGTAAATGTTCACTGAGTAGCAGGTGACTCCATACACATTACGAAAACCTTTTCCTCTGTTT
>JBAZHU010000176.1:0-3957 GCA_041652215.1 Methanoregula sp.
GGCGGTGTAAAAATCGACCGACCCGGTGTTTATCGGGGTAAAATCGTCAAGTTTGTCGCTTGTTACCGTGATTGCCGTGTTCTGGGAGCGGGAGACGCATCCTGCGGTAAGCAGGAGCGACAGCACCAGAATTACAATCCACCAGTATCTCCTCATAGTGCCAGCACCTTCGGTTTTTTTTACAGACATTCCGCTAAAAGTATGTATTTTCAAACAGTGAAAAAGCAGACGATCCCGGCGGTTCCCGATCGTCCCCGGGTCAGGGTGGAGTTACCTTTGCCTTTTACGTGCGTTTTGCAATAATGAGATGAATTGTGGACTCGTCAGTAAACGTTCCCGAGGGTTCGAGTTCGAGAAGGCGCTTTGTAAGCCGGTCGCGGAACTCATCATTGCGCTCCCCCACGAGCACCGGGTCGATATAGGATGTGCTGAGCTGGTGCCCGATGATCTCGTCAACGGTAAGCGTAGTCCGGACCGGAAACTCAATGGCCTCTGTTGACGGGAACGGGGACTGTGCAAATATCTCCTCGTTTTTGTTTTCATCATTCTGTATTTTCTTTTTCAGGCGTCCCGAGTAATCCCATCTCTCCCCGAGCATCTCTTCGAGAACCGCTTTTACCGCACCCCCCCAGCCGTCATGGAGATGGCAGTAAAAACCGTCGGTCCTGGTGATGCAGGCAATCCCGCCGCCCGGTTCGATCAGGGCATCGAGAATCGCAAGAACCCGGGGCCGGTCCATCCAGTGGAACGAGAGGCCCATCGTGCAGAGCCGGAGTCGGGGAAGGCCCAGTGTCGCAAGCGTCGAATCGGCCCCGGCCATCCAGGATATACCCGGTATGTGCCCGGCCTCAGCCCGTTTCCAGCCCTCTTCCCGCATCTCCGGTTCAGGGTCGACAGCAAACACGTGAAAACCCCGCTCTGCAAGGGGAATTGCCACATTCCCCGTCCCGCAACCGAGATCCAGGATCTCCGATGAAAGGGTAAGCCCAAACCGGGAAATGATGGTGTCAAAAACTTCCGGCGGGTATCCCCGCCGGTACCGGGCATAGTACCCGGCTTTCCCGGTAAAAAAACCGGTCTTTCGGCAGGGAGGCGAGGTGTTATCATGAGGTGGGGACGTGTGTGGTGGAACCATTATCTGCCCGGTAGTATGGGAATTAGAGCAGTAAAAACCACGCGGGATCTTACACGTGCGGGAGTGGATGGACCCCCGGCAATCTCCCTCCTCACGATATACCCTGCCAGCAGGCATAATGTCCTGCACACGAAAACAGGTAATCATACAGGGAGGACCATGAAGATCGCATTTATCCTCTATGACGGCGTCACGCTCCTCGATTTCGCCGGGGCATACGACCCGCTCACCCGGCTCAAAACCATGGGGTTTATACCGGATCTGGAGTACCGGGTCTGTGCCCGAAAAGGACAGGTCCGATCGTTTGAAGGCACACTCATTGCAGCAGACACGATCCGTCCCGATCTTGGAACGTTCGATTACGTCATTATCCCGGGAGGAAACGGGATCATGGACCTCGTAAAGGACAAAACGTTCCTCTCATGGCTTGCGGTTCCTCCGGGAAGGACAACCATTGCCGCCGTATGCGGGGGAGCACTCCTGATCGGGGCGGCAGGACTGCTCCGCGACCGGCGGGCAACCACCCATCCCGGGTTGCAGGAAGTCCTGAAGCATTTCGCACGGGAGGTTTCCCGCGACCGGATCGTTGTCGATGACCATGTTATCACCGCAGGGGGTGTTACCGCAGCCATCGATATGGGGCTGTACCTCTGCGAGAAGATTGCCGGCCGCGCTGTTCGGGAGAAGATCCAGACGCAGATGGACTATCCCTGGTATCTCCAGTCAGATGGGCCGGCGCCGGCCAGATGATCCCGATGGCAGCTTTACGTATCCGGACAGAACGGCTCGACCTGATCCCGGCAACGGTAGAGATCCTGAAAAGCGATCTCCACGACCATGCAGTGCTCGCCCGGCTGCTGGATGCCACCGTGCCTGACCTGTGGCCGCCCGATGAGATGAATAACGAGGTGCTCACTGAGTTTATCCGGATGGCAACGGAAAAGACCGATCCGTTCTTTACCTGCTGGTACTGGGTGCGGGAGACACCGGACAAGGGCAGGCGCATCCTCATGGGAAGCGGCGGGATTGCCTCAACCGTAGACACGCCGGGCACGGTCCTGATCGGGTATTCCGTGCTGGACGGGTACCAGGGACGGGGATACGCAACCGAGGCGATCCGGCACCTCATTCCCGCAATCTTTGCAGACGGGCATATCACACGGATCATGGCGACCACCTGCCCGGAATTCGGGGCATCAATCCGGGTCCTTGAGAAGAACGGGTTTGTCTGTACCGGCCCAACCGCCCCCGGCCAGGGTCTTGAGGAAGGGACGCTTGGGTACGTGCTGGATACGCACGGGTAAACGGTTGTTTCATCTGGTGCGTGAACGATGCTGTAAGGAAGAATTATGGGATCTCCCGCTCCCGAACCGCAAAAGGACCCGGACAAGCCTTTTCTCACCGGTCCGCCGTTCTATCTTGAGGAGTTCGAGCAGTCCTACCGGTACATCATCGACGAGTACGAGGTCACGCCGAAAAACATTGCAATCTTCATGCCCTGCGCCGTGCGAAAACCCTACAGCACGAGCCCGAGCCACCAGCTCATCAGGATGATCATCTCGCAGGTGCTCGATGATTCCCAGTACCATATCGTCATCTTTGGCACCTGCGGGATCGTGCCATCTGAACTCGAAACGATGTATCCCTATGCACACTACAAGTACATGCTCGGCAAGTGCAACGATGACAGGGTAAAGGAGGATTTTCTCAGAATCGAGACCGACCGGGTTGCAGGGTACCTTGAGAAGACCCGGCACGTTTACACCTACCGGATCGCATACTGCATCGGTCTTTTCCGCGAAGCCCTGATCCGGGGCTCGGAAAAATCCGGTGTCCCCATCGATTTATTGCTCCCGACAAAAGATATGATCAACCGGGTTATCGAAGAAGAGGAGTGCCGTTTCCAGGAGGGAAGCCTCTCGATGGATGAGTACCTGGGCGAGTTCTGCGACGGGTTGATCCGGTTCCGGAATGAACATCCCGGCCCGGGAAACGACAGGCTGGCAGGGGTATAACGAACAGGCCCGACCGGCGTTCCTGCCACACAACCACACCCTGCACCAAAACAGGGGAATCACGCCCGCATATATATGCTCTGACAACCAATATCAGATACACAAACGGTTTTGGGCATACATATGATCGCGCCCGTTCTTGATCACGTATAACGGCGATCCATCACCTCCCTTAAGAAACCATTTTTGTAGTATCGAACGATTAAAACCAGAGACCGGTACCTTTGGCTCTGGCAGACCAGCAGAGAAAAGACTGAAACACCATGGCAAAACCATCCTTAAAATCAGTGATTATGGGAACACGCTCCGGGTACGTTATCCGGTGGACCTGTCCCGATTGTTATTCGGAAAATGTGATTGTCAACAGAACCCCGGCAGAGTTTTTCAAGGCAACCCGGGATTCCTCATGCCGGCAGTGCAGGAAACGTTCGACCATTTCGACGCCCTGCCTCCATCATTAACCGGCATTTCTTTTTATTTTGATCTCTTTTAGATGCAGAACCGGGTAAACCCGGTGTTTGCCCTTCATTACGATTTTTGTGCGCCTGCTTTGACCGGAAACGCTGGTGGGGGACCACGTACCGGGGAAAAAAGTGACCGCTCCCTTATGACGGCAGTGATTTTGCAAGCAGGTAGAAGGCACAGAGCGCGGATGCAAGGCCGGCCACAGACAGGCCCAGTGCGATGAGATTGGGCAGATCCACCCCGTTATACGGCAGCATCTCTTTTACGCCAAACAAAAAGAACGCAAGCGCAAGGAACCAGCCATAGGTTTTCTTCTCCGTGAAGGCAACCCGGAGCCCGTAG
>JBAZHU010000177.1:0-3943 GCA_041652215.1 Methanoregula sp.
GGGCCGGCAAGACTCAGATTGTCGTTGTCCACGGCGCCGGTTCCTGCGGTCATCCCGAGGCACACCGGTACCACCTTGACTGTGGCGCAGCGGCCGGGCAGACGGAAGGGATCTTCGTCACCCACCACGCTGTCAGCGCCTTAAATGAGGCGGTTGTCGGCGCCCTGCGGGAAGCGGGCGTGCCGGCGGTCGGCGTCCACCCGCTTCATGTGGGTTTCGCCGACAAGGGCAGGCTCGTTGCCTTCGAGAGCAGGCATCTCGAACAGATGCTTGCGCTCGGGATGGTTCCTGTGATCCACGGCGACGTGGTGATGGACCTTTCACGCGGAGCCTGCATCGTATCGGGCGATCAGCTCGTGCGGTATCTCGCGGTTGCACTGAAATGTACCCGCGTGGGACTCGCCACCGATGTACCGGGAGTGCTGGATGGGGGGCGTGTTGTGCCGGAGATTACTCTGGCATCAGCGCATACCCTCCAGATCGGCAACTCGTCACATACCGATGTAACCGGTGGAATGAAAGGGAAAATTGACGAACTGCTCGGGCTTGCTGCGGCAGGCATCGGGGCAGATATATTCCAGGTCTCGCGCCTGGGGGATTTCCTTGCCGGAAACGACCACGGCGGGACAAAAGTGAGGGGAGAGTAAAGGTATGGCCGATAAGAAACGGTTCACGTCGTCACGCAAGCTCGACCACCTGCGCATCTGCGCACAAAAGGATGTCGAGTCCGGTGACACAGGGTTTGGTGATGTCCGGCTGGTCCACAACGCGCTGCCGGAATGCGACATGCGCACGATCGACCTGTCCACCCGTTTTCTGGGCCACACCCTCTCGTCCCCCCTCTTTATCTCGGCAATGACCGGTGGTCATCCCGGAACAAAAGAGACCAACGCCCGCCTTGCCCGGATCGCCGAACGATTTGGCCTCGGCATGGGTGTCGGCTCCCAACGGGCAGCGCTTGAGAACCCCGGACTTGCGGATACGTTTTCGGTCGTTCGCGACGAGGCCCCTCATGCATTCCTCGTTGCAAACCTTGGCGCCGTGCAGCTCCGCGATCACGGGACTGCGTGGGCCGAGCAGGCCGTTGAAATGATCGGGGCGGACGCGATAGCGATCCACCTCAATTTCCTGCAGGAAGCGATCCAGCCGGAAGGCGATCACAACGCGATCGGTTGCCTTGCGGCGATAGCGGAGCTCTGTGCGGAGATAAAGACCCCGGTGATCGTAAAGGAGACCGGGTGCGGGATCTCAAAAGAGGTTGCCCGCCAGTGCTGGGGTGCCGGTGCCGCCCCAGCCATCGATATCGGTGGCTGGGGCGGCACCTCGTGGGCGGCGGTCGAGAGTGTCCGCGCCGACGAGAGCAGGAATGCACAGGACAAGCGTCTCAAAACGCTTGGCGAGGATTTTGCCGGCTGGGGTATCCCCATGGTCGTGAGCCTTGCCGAAGTTGCAGGTACCGGAAACCCGGTGATCGCATCGGGCGGTATCAGGAACGGTATTGATATTGCCAAGTGCCTTGCCCTCGGGGCGGATCTCTGTGGCATGGCGCTTCCGCTGTTAAAGCCCGCTCTTGAGAGCGACGAGGCACTGGCGGGCAGGGTCGAGACGATCCACCGCGAACTGGTGGGCTCGATGTTCCTGTGCGGCGCTGCACGGGTACATGACCTGAGAAAGGCGCGGCTCTTTATTACCGGAAAGACGCGGCAGATGATGGATGACGGGAATCCTGCGTGATGCAAAGGACGAACCTGACAGACTCTGAAACATACGGAACAACAACAGCAGGCGTTTAAAAAAAAAACCTGCACGACACCAAAAAAACAAGGAGAAAAAAGATGGATATAGAAATTATTGCAGTGGGCGGATACAACGAGGTCGGGCGAAATATGACCGCTGTCCGCTGCGGAAAGGAAATTGTCATTTTTGACATGGGACTCCGCCTGGATCAGATGATGATCCACGAGGATGCAGAACTTGAGAATATGCATTCCCTCGATCTGATCAAGATCGGGGCGATTCCTGACGACACCATGATGAACTCTGTCGAGGGGACCGTTAAGGCGATCGTCTGCTCTCACGGGCACCTCGACCATATCGGGGCGATCCCGAAACTTGCGCACCGGTACAACGCGCCGATCATTGCCGCACCCTACGCGATAGAACTGATCCGGCAGCAGATCTCGGGCGAGCAGAAGTTCGGGGTCAACAACAAGCTCTTCGCGCTCAAACCCGGGCAGCGGTACACGATCTCGCAGCACCTGGTGCTCGAATTTGTCCGGACCCAGCATTCGATCATCGATACCGTGACGCCGGTGCTCCATACCCCCCACGGTGCGATTGTCTACGCCTGCGATTTCAAACTCGACCGGACCCCGGTTATTGGCGAACCCCCGGACTTTGCCCGGTTCCGCCAGATCGGTAAGGAAGGTGTGCTCGCACTGATCGTAGAGAGTACGTATATCGACCGGCCCGGCCGGTGCCCGAGCGAGCGGATCGCACGGGACCTTGTCCGGGATGTTATGACCAGTTACGAGGATGACAAGAGTTCCATAATCGTCTCGACCTTCTCGTCCCATATCGCCCGTGTCAAGACTATCGCGGAGTGTGCGCACGAGATCGGCCGTAAGCCGGTGCTTCTGGGCCGCTCGATGGAGAAATACTCGGTCACGGCCGAGCAGATGAAACTCGTCTCGTTCCCCCAGGACACGAGCGTCTTTGGGAACCGGCGGACAGTCGACAGGACCCTGCGCCGGATGATGAAGGCAGGAAAAGAGAAGTTCCTCCCCATCATCACCGGCCACCAGGGAGAACCGGGTTCTATCCTGACCCGGATTGCCCTCGGGGACACCCCGTACCAGCTTGCCAAGGGTGACAAGGTGCTCTTCTCCGCAAACGTGATCCCCAACCCGATGAACTTCGGGCAGCGGTATATGGTCGAGGCGCACCTGAAAATGGCAGGCGCCCGGCTCTTTGAGGATCTCCACGTGAGCGGGCACGCATTCCGCGAGGATCACTACGAGTTTGTCAGTCTTTTAAACCCGCAGCACATCATCCCGGCCCACGGGAACGTCAGGATGACCGCATCATACGCGGAGTTTACCGGCGAACTCGGGTACACGCTGGGTAACAACGTTCATATCATGCAGAACGGCCAGCGGCTCAAGTTAAACTAAAACCGGGGAATCACGATGTCGGAACTTTCACCGTACCTGAAATCGGTTGCACACCAGATTGACTGCATGATTGACCAGTACTTCAACCATGCGCCCGGGGAACTTGACAAGGCGTCCGCCCACCTGCTCAACGCCGGCGGTAAACGGCTCCGCCCTGCGGTTGTCATGCTCTCGGCAGAAGCGGTAAGACACGGGAGTTCATCCGATATTATGCCGGCGGCACTCGCGCTCGAAGTAACTCATACGTTCACGCTCATCCATGACGATATCATGGACGGCGACTCGCTGCGACGGGGTGTGCCCACAGTCCATACAAAGTGGGACATGCCGACCGGCATCCTTGCCGGCGATGTTCTGTACGCCAGGGCGTTTGAGTTTATCTCGCAGGCAAAGGCCGACGACGCAGCAAAGGTGCGGGCGACTGCGCTCCTTGCCCGCGCCTGTGCCGATATCTGCGAAGGCCAGCACATGGATATGTCCTTTGAGCACCGGACCGATGTCACCGAGAAAGAGTACATGAAGATGGTCGAGATGAAGACCGGTGTACTCTACGCGGCAGCAGCGGCAATCGGCGGCACCCTTGCGGGCGGAAACGAGCAGCAGGTCAGGGCACTCTACCAGTTCGGACTCAATACCGGCATCGCGTTCCAGATACAGGACGATTTTATCGATCTCATGACCCCTCCGGAGAAAAGCGGCAAGGATCAGGGGTCGGATCTCAGGGAAGGAAAGCAGACCCTTATTATGATTATCGCCAGGAAAAAAGGCGT
>JBAZHU010000178.1:0-3938 GCA_041652215.1 Methanoregula sp.
GTCGTAAATGACATACTCACGCTGGGCATCGTATCCTGTTGCAACCGCATCGAATGCTTTCCTGATGTGATCCATGATTCCTGCACTTCCGATGAAAATGTTCCCGAACAATCATCAGGGGCTCACCGGGTTTCCGGATCCCGGATTCCTTACACCGGGTTTGTCAGTCAGGGCACAAAAAGTACCCCGCCAGCACATCCTTGTAAAAAAAGGAAAATCCGTTATGTGGATCCCGCTTCAAACGATTCGAGCCGGGACTGGAATGTCCCGTCCACGAAATCCACCTGCCGGGGGTTCGCGGTCTCGCCATCGATGGGCACCGGGTAGCACCCGGTAAGACACCCGGTGCAGAGATCCTCGCGGTCAAACCCGATCGCTTTTACGAGCGCGTCAAGCGAGATATGGTGGAGCGACGTTGCCGTGATACAGCGCCGGACCTCTTCTTCTGCCTTGTCGCTTGCGATCAGCTCCTTTCGGGTCGGCATGTCGACGCCAAGGTAACAGGGCGCCTTGATGGCGGGAGAGCCGATGCGCATGTGCACCTCGCGTGCCCCCGCGTCCCGCATCATCTCGATGATCCTCTTTGATGTCGTGCCCCGCACGATGCTGTCGTCCACGAGCACCACGGACTTGTCCTTAAGGTGGGCCGGGATCGGGTTGAGCTTGATACGAACGGCCCGCTCCCGCGCCTTCTGGTTCGGCATGATAAAGGTCCGGCCCATGTACCGGTTCTTCATGAGACTCTCGACAAACGGCGTCCGCGACCGTTCGGCATACCCGATCGCGTAGGCCGTCCCGGAGTCCGGCACCGAGCCGACCGAGTCCGCGTTTGCCGGGGCCTCCTCGTGGAGTTTCTGGCCGATCGCCCGCCGCACATCGTACACGAGCACACCGTCCATGACCGAGTCCGCCCGTGCAAAATAAATGTACTCGAAGATACAGTGGGCTCGCCGGCCAGCGACCGCGATCTGCGTGCACCGGACACCCTCGGCATCCATCCGGATCAGTTCCCCGGGTTTTATGTCGCGGAGGAACTTTCCCCCCAGCGCATCGACCGCCACGCTCTCGGACGCGACGATATACCCGTTCTCGATTTTCCCCAGGCAGAACGGCTTGATGCCGAGGGGATCCCGGAACGCGTAGATGACGCCGTCGATCATAATCACGACCGAATACGAGCCCTGCATCCGCTTCATGCAAAGGTGCACCGCGTCTTCCACGCAGCCCGAGGCCGTGATCTCCTCGATTAAGATCTTCGCGATAATCTCCGTGTCGGTCGTGGTCGTAAACATCTGGCCGGCCTGCTCGTATTCCCGCCGGAGTTCGCAGGTGTTGACCAGGTTCCCGTTGTGGGCGACCGAGATAAAATGCTCCTTGAACTGGAAATTCAAGGGCTGGATATTCTCCGGCAGGTTTGCGCCGGTCGTCGGGTACCGCACATGGCCGATACCGGCCGTGCCTTTAAGATCTTTTAAAACAGAAGGGGAAAACACATCAGCGACAAGCCCCTGCCCCTTGAACTTACAGAGACTTGTGCCGTCAAATGTGGATATCCCGGCGCTCTCCTGGCCACGATGCTGGAGCGCATACATGGCATAGTAAAGCTGGATGGATACACCGCCAGCATCGACGATGCCAACGATACCACACATGGTACTACTCTAATGCGTCGGAGTTTTTGGTCGTTTGCTGTGCCACTTGTAGTTTTGCATTTTGGTGCTTCTGCCAAACCCGCAGGATGAGCAGACTTTTTTCTGGGCGTGGAACGAGATCTTACCGCAGCGCCGGCAGGCGATGTGGGTCATCTTGTTCATCTTACCCATTGACGGTGTGCCTTTTGTCATGTTATTTCACCTTATGATTCCAGCGATGGCGAGATATAGATCACGTTATCTCCACGGACGATAAGCGTGCCTACCTTTACAACCTGCCCGTTCTCTGTTTCCTCAGCCTTATCAAGGACGAGGTTCATGTGAACGTCATAACCCTGAAGAACTCCCCGGATCTCTCTCCCGCCTTTGAGGGAGACGATAACGGGCTGGCGGTTCAGCACCAGATCTAAAATATCCAACGGTCTTTTGGTCATACTAAATACCCTGTATTACCATCGCTCTGGAGTAATATATGTGCGTGAGCACTCTACTTAAACATAGCGTAGATCGGCTTGGGACATGAAGGTTCCGGTGCCCCAAATTCCCCGGCACCGGAAATCCCTGACGATTTCACCGCGAACCGGTACACCTGATCCGGGCCGGGGAAATATTTTAGCACTTGCCCGGGAGAATGTAGGAGCAGGACAATGAAAAAAATTATCGTAAAAAAACGGCATTCCATCCGCAAAAGCCAGGCAGAAGACCTCATGGACCGGCTCGCGCTCCAGATCGGGCCGTCCGCCGCGCTCTTCCATGCCGACATGATCGAGATCCTGGAAACGAACGCGGATGTCGCGCTCTACCTGGTGAACAAAAAACCGCTCCTCATGGATACCGGGGACTGGGTTTTTCCCACGCTTAAAGGGGCAGTCCAGATTCCGTTTCCCGAGCGGATGGTCACGGTAGATGCCGGTGCCATCCCGTACGTGGTGAACGGTGCGGACGTGATGCGGCCGGGGATCGTGGCGGTCAGCGATGATATCGTAGCGAAAGGCCCGGTCCAGATCGTTGACGAACGGCACAAAAAGCCGCTCGGGATCGGGGTGGCTCTCATGGACGGCCCGGCAATCCGGGCGAGCGCATCCGGGAAGATGTGCAAAAATTTCCATCATGTCGGCGATGAGCTCTGGAACCTTGAGCTGTAACTTTTTAAAAAATGCCAGAAAAATGAGATTATCGGGCCGTTTCTGCCTTTTACATCGATACTATTAAATAATTTTCTCCGTACAGTTTTTTTATGGTTAAGATCATAGACACCCTTTTAGGAAAAAATGCCACCAGTTCCGACGATGATTACATGGAACTGGACCTCAGTTCCTATGAGGAACATGGCGCTGGTTCTCCCGCGCTCCTGGTAAAGATTGCAACGATTGCGGATCTCAAGGATACCCCCCGGGTCAAGGACGAGGTCTACAACGGGAACATCGTGATCGTCGATATCTCGCGCCTGAAAATGGACAAGATCTCCTACGAGCGTGTCTTAAAAGACTTAAAGGAAGTTGCAAAGGATGTCAACGGGGATATCATCGGCCTCGGGGATCAGCGGTATGTTGTTCTCACGCCGATGTCCGTGAAGATCTCGCGCGACAAGATTGGCGGGGCATAACGCGGTGCAGACAAAAGTACCAGGACCGTGTCCATACTGCAATACTGAAATAGAATATCTCTACCAGACGGAAAATATTCCCTATTTTTCTGATATTCTTATCATTTCTGCTGTCTGCCCGTCCTGCGGGTACCGGTACGTGGACACGCAGCTTTTGAAAAATGCCGAGCCGGTGCGGTACGAGATGCCGGTCACGACAAAAGAGGATCTGGACGTGCGTGTGGTGCGGAGCATGACCGGGATCCTTGAGATCCCGGAGCTTGGCGTCCGTATCGATCCGGGCCCGGCCTGCCAGGGGTTCGTGACAAACGTGGAGGGCGTGCTCGACCGGATCGCACAAGCCATCAAGATCGCAGTTAAAGACGGGGACGAGACCGAGAAAGAGAACGGACGCGTGCTGCTGGAGAAGATCGAATGCATCAAATCCGGCGGGTTGCCGGTGACTCTGATCATCCAGGACCCGATGGGCAACAGCGCGCTCGTTTCAGACAAAGCACAGAAAACGGCGTTTGTGGCCGATGAGCCGGACGCGTGCGGGGAATAAGGGGCCGGATTTTTTTTCGTGCAGAATTTTCTCGGGCCGACCGGCCCTGAAATTATCCCGCCTCCCCCCAAAGGGTAAAATCACAACGGTGTCAGATGTGAATATTGTGCGATCCGGCCCCCAAAACAGGCCTTCC
>JBAZHU010000179.1:0-3931 GCA_041652215.1 Methanoregula sp.
AGCCGACCCCGCAGTATGGACAGGTCGTTGCTGTGTACTTTAATGGTTCGTTAGCATCACTCATCATTTTCACCATACTCATGCACTGTCATACACACCTGAAGACAGTTAACACACAAATTTTGTTAATTAAATGTGGTGCAAACAGTATCTGGAAGCAAGGGGCATATAAGCATGTTGAAATTTTTACTATAAATGATGATTATTGGTGGGCATTAGGGGTGATATTTTTGAAAAAATCAGGGAACCCACCCGGTTCCGGTCAAAACACGCAGGTATGGTAGTACGAATATTCCATGACCCGTACGCGATGCACGGGCAGATTCTAAAAAAAAGATTGGTGTGTAGTATATTTTCAATGGTTATGGTGAACCTGATTTCGAATCCGGAAAAAAGGGGGATTAGTGCCCGTTGGGCAGAGGCCTGAACACGTTTTCGTAGATCATGTCGCTGCCGGTATTGTGGAGCCGGGCCCGCTCGGTCTTCTCTTCTGCGAAAGCCAGGATCGGCAATTCCATGCTGATACCCGGAGTGTGACCGAACATCTTCTCGAGTTCGACCTGCTGGGCGTGCATGAACATCGCATTCGGGATCTCTGCAGGACAGAGTTCCTGGCACTGGCCGCAGTTCACGCAGGAGTCCGCGATGTGGGCGAACCGGATGAGGTGGAACATGAAGTTCGGCGGGATCTCACCGGGCGTCACATAGGCCGGGTTCTTGGTCGAGCAGTCAACGCAGTAGCAGATCGGGCAGGCCGATATGCAGGAATAACACTTGATGCACCGGGACGTCTCGGTCATGATCGTCTTGAGCCGGTCCTTGCCTTCGCCGAGTGCCTCGAAGTCGTGCTTGCGCCACTTCTCGCCGAGCTTGAGCATCGCACCCTCGACCTTTCCACGGATCTCGAGACCCTTGGGATTGGCTGCCTCGGTTGCAAGGACACCGGATTTTACCGCACCTTCAAGGAGTTTTGCACCCTTCTCGGAGCAGATCTCAACGAAAGTTGCCTTGCCGGCACGGGGGCCGATGACTCCCCAGTTACCACAGGCGAGATCTGCCTGGCGGGGGATCTTCATCTTGCAGCGGCGGCAGTTCGACCTGCGGCCGTAGCCGGCCTCTTCGAGCTCGTCAACGGAGATACCCTTGTGGCCTCCCTCGTACTCGATGATGAACTGGCCCTTGTCGATCTCTTCCTTGTGGACCTTGTCCGGGTCAACGTCATACTTGGCAGCGATCATCTTGCGGGCGATGACAGGGCTGACCGATCCACCGCAGTTGACACCGATCATGATGATGTTGTCCATGTTGATCTGCTTGCGCTTGGCGAGTTCGTAGAATGCCATCGCGTCGCAGCCCTTGACCGTGACACCGATCTTCATCGTTGCTGCGCCGTCAAGGTACTTCTTGATGAGCTTGGGCAGGAGCAGGGTACCGCAGTGGAGCGACCCGGCGGTCTTGGCCAGGTCCCTGGGGTCCCTGATAAGGACCGGCTGCGCATCGTAGAGATCCTTGCCCTTGGTGATGGCAAGTACCGCATCGACTGCTTTTGATTCGAGTGCATATTTCCAGAGCGAGGTTACTGCACCTCCGAGTTCTGCTTTCTTCTGGATCTCTGCGTCGTTGGTCCATGCATAGAGCATGTCGCCTTTCTTTGCCATGTTATACTCCCTCCGTCTTCTCGAGTTTCACAGCCGCAGCCGCAAACGTGAGCGGCAGGGAAACGACCCCGGCCTTGATCCCGGTGGTTACGTTCGCGGACAGGGTGACTGAACCATCCTTGCCGGACACCCTGACGTTGTTCCCGGCCCGGATGCCGAGTTTCTGCGCATCGGCCTTGTTGATCGTGACCTTTGCTGCGGGGAATTCACGGACAATCGATCCCGTGTTCAGGGACAAGGTCCCCATCGGCAACAGTGCCGCAACCGCGAACGGATACTCGGCGCTGACTGCTTCGCCGGCCTTGTACTCGACGGCAGCAAAGGCGCCTTTCCCATCCTTTGTTGCAAACTTGTCGCTGTAGAGGACTGCTGTTCCAAAGACGCCGCCCGCTGCGGGCCACTGGACTGCCTCGGGCTTCTCGAGCTGTGCATAGGAGATGCCGGCATAGTCCGGGACGTTCTTTGCGATCTCGCTGAAGATCTGCTCGGCGCTCGTGCAGGTGAAGCCCTTGTCGGCGCCCATGGTCCTGGCAAGCTCGCTGATGATCTGCCAGTCTGCCTTGGAGGATCCGGTAGGCTCGACTGCCTTCCGGACACGCTGGACGCGGCGTTCGCTGTTGGTCACGGTGCCGTCGCGCTCGGCGAATGAGGCTGACGGGAGGACCACATGCGCTTTTGCTGCGGTCTCGGTCATGAACATGTCCTGGACCACGATGAACCCGACGTTGTCGAGAGCGCCGGCAATCTTTGCACCGCCGGCCGCGATGTTCTCGCCCATGATATAGAGCGCCTTGATCTTACCGGCTGCTGCCGCTTCAATAATGGCGGGGACGGTATGCGCATTGTCTGCGGCAACACAGCCCATATCCAGGGCACCCTGCGCATTACTCTTGCCGCGGAGGAGGTTGACACCTGCTCCTGCGATACCGACATTGCCGGTGAGGAGGGCGAGGTTTGCAGAGGCGCGGACGAGATCGCCGGATCCTGCTGCGGCAGACGTAATGACCGATGCGGGGCGGGCTGCGGTGAACAGGTCGGCTGCCTTGGCGATGGTCTCTGCGGGGATCCCACAGATCTTTGCAACTGCGTCGGGAGTGCACGGGGCTACTGCTGCCTTGCACTTCTCGAAACCGGTTGTCTTTTTGGCAATGAAGTCCTTGTTCTCCCTGCCCTGGCTGATAATAGCCGCTGCGACACCGTTGAGAAACGCAACTTCCGTGCCGGGGTTGATCGCGATATGGAGGTCTGCGATCTTCGCAGTCGCGGTGGTCTGTGCATCGGCAACGATGACCCTGGCACCATTCTTCCTGGCCATGATAACCCGGCGGCCTGCAAGGGGATTCTCATCGAGCGGGTTGCTGCCGATGACAAGGATTGCCTTTGCTTCCGATATGTCGGTGATCGAGTTGGTCATGGTACCCTTGCCGAATGCCTCGGCAAGACCCCTGACTGCTGCGGTATTGCAGCCTCGGCCGCATGAGTCGATGTTGGCGGTCCTGACCACGTTTTCTGCAAAGTTCTTAAAAACGTAGTTATCCTCGTTGCAGGTACGGGCAGATGCCACGCAGCCGATCTCATCGCCCTTTACGGACTTGAGCTGGCCTGCGATCTCCTTGTAGGCATCTTCCCAGCTTGCCTCAACGAACTTGCCGTCCTTCTTGATCAGCGGGGCGGCGATACGCTCCTGGCTGTTGACAAACTCGAACGACTTGTTGCCGCGGATACAGACCTTGCCCTCATTGACCGGGTTACGGTGCCAGGGCGAGATACCCATGACATGACCATCCTTGACAACAAGATTGATCCCGCAACCGGTTCCGCAATAGGGACAGGTGCTTGGTACATAGTTCAAATCCATATTCTAACCTCGAACACTAAGCGTTCACAAAATCCCTTATTAAATGAATATGGTTTATTTTTATTATATGATGATTAACAGTGGGTATTTATGAGGGAGTTTATAAAGACATGATCAGCCAGAGATCGAAGCGCGCAGCAATAGTGCACAACACTTGCGCAGAACGTAGAATTACAGGAGGTACACCCATGCACCCGCCCCGCATATCTCCCATGATGAAAGATCTCATCCAGGCCGCGGTCCTGGTATTTGATGATCTGGAATTCACAACATGCCCCGGATGCCCGCAGTGCGGGGGAGCCGTAACGGGACATGATACGAGAACCAAGAAGTTTGCCACCCTGACGGAGAATGAGAACGAACGCATTGTCAGGGTCCGTGTGAAGCGGTTCACCTGTAAATCCTGCGGGACGTT
>JBAZHU010000180.1:0-3905 GCA_041652215.1 Methanoregula sp.
CCTTCGTTTCCCGTGCAAAAACCGCACACATCCCAAATATGGCGGAGGGGGGTGGGGGATCACCCCCCTCCCCTTCTTTCCTTTACGGTGGGGGGCATCCTCCCCCCCATGTGTCCGGGCAGGTGGGGGGTACCCTTCACAATATTGCAAAAAAGAAGCGTTAAAAATGAGAGTTTGAAATTATCTATATCTCCGAAAGTTCACGCTCTCTTTTTCTTCCCCTTTCCTTTCCGGCCGGTTCCCTCAAACAATTCCCGGACCATCTTAATAGCGCACAAATCCCCGCACATCGAGCAGGTGTCCGTGTCCCCGTCCCGGATATGGATCGCCTTTGCATGGTCGCCGTAAAGCGCCAGTCTGAACTGGGCATCCCAGTCAAGGTCGTGCCGGGCCTGTGCCATCTTCACCTCGCGCTCCATCCGGTACCCCTCAGGCCGGCGCACCATGTCCCCCACGTGCGCCGCGATCTTTGCGACCCGGGTCCCGGCGATAATATCCTCAACATCCGGCAGGGCAAGGTGCTCGCTTGGCGAGACCATGCAGAGGAAGTCCGCCCCGTTCCGGCAGGCCTCTGCTCCCCCGATGGCCGCGACCACGTGGTCGTAGCCCGGCGCAATGTCGGTGACAATGGGCCCGAGCAGGTAGAGCGGTGCATGGTCGGTGATCTCTTTTATCATCCGGACATTGTAGCCCACCTGGTCAAAGGGCATGTGCCCCGGTCCCTCGATCATCCGCTGGACGCCGGCGGCCTGTGCCCGGCGGGCGAGCGTCCCGAGCGTTACGTACTCCACGGACTTTGCGAGTTTTTCCGCGTCCTGCTGGCAGCCGGGCCGCATCCCGTCACCAAGGCTCACCGTGACATCGTATTCCGCGAGGATCTCTAAGAGGTAGTCGAACTCGGCATAGAGCGGGTTCTCCTCGTCGCGGAGCATCATCATTGCGCAGTGGAACGTCCCGCCCCGGCTCACGACTCCCATGAGGCGCGGGTCGAGTTTCAATGCATCAAGCACCTGCCGGTTCACCCCGCAGTGGAGCGTTAAGAAATCCACGCCCTGCTTGCAGTGCTCCCTGATGACCTTGAAGAGCAGGTCGGCGTCCACGTCCGCTGCGTTTCCCGCCCGACGCACCGCTTCATAGATGGGAACGGTGCCGACCGTGGTGTCGAGGGCGAGCATCTTTTTCCTGATCGCGACAAGGTCCCCCCCGGTTGAGAGGTCCATGATCGCGTCGGCCCCGTTGTCGAGCGCCGCCTTTGCCTTCTTCTCCTCAAGCGCATAGTCGCACCGGGTGCCCGAAGTCCCGACGTTCACGTTCACCTTGACAATGCAACCCTCGCCGATTGCACAGAGCCGGTGTTGGCGCTTCGGGTTTGCCGGGATCACGATCCGCCCGGCAGCCACGAGCCGGGCCATCTGTTCCGCGTCCATGCCCTCAGCCCGGGCCGCCATAGCGATCGTGTCGGGAACGGAAGATGAGCATCTGCGGATGAGCATATCCATAACAAACATCTGTTGGTATGCTTTATTATTGTGCATGAAGGTCAGGTGGATTCCCGGAGAGGGGGCGCTCGCGAACTCGTATATTTTCGGCACGGTCCTCGTGGATGCCGGCGTTTTCCCGATGGCCATCCAGCCGTTCAGGGACCAGATCGACACCATCGTCCTGACCCACTGCCACTTCGACCACACGGCGCATGTCAAAGAGATCGCCCACATGTGCAGGGCGAAGATCGCGATCCACCGGGACGATGCCGGGGGGCTTATCGATGACGGTAAAAGCCTCTCGATGAACTTTGGCGCCCGCTCGCCCGGCATCGTGCCGGACATCGTGCTCTCGGACGGCGACACGATCGGCGGCCTCACGGTTATTCATACCCAGGGCCATACCCCGGGAAGCATCTGCCTCTGGTCGGAAAAAGACAAGGTGCTCCTCAGCGGCGATACGGTGTTCACGGACGGCGCATTCGGCCGGTACGATTTCCCGGGCGGCAGCCGACAGGCACTTGCAAAGTCCCTTGAACGGCTCGTGCCGCTCGATGTGGAGGGACTCTACCCGGGACACGGGGAGCCGGTGGACTGCGGCGGGAAACGCCACATCGCGGCGGCAAACCGGCTCATGAAGGGCGGATATGGATAAGGGAATCTACTGCCTCGTTCTCGAAAATCCTGCCTGCACCGTACGGGTGGGAGCGCTTGGTCCCCTCCCGTTTGCGGCCGGCTGGCACTGCTACATCGGTTCAGCCCTTGGACCCGGCGGCCTTGCCCGGCTCGAACGCCACCTGAATCTCGCAGCGCACATGGACAAGCGGCCGAAGTGGCATATCGATTACCTGCTCACCGATCCCCGCTTCCGGATCGCGTATGCGGTCTCTGCACCGACAACCGATCCGCTTGAATGCCGGCTCGCGGAATCTCTTGCCTGGGGCGGGGCCGGCGTCCCCCGGTTCGGGTGCAGCGACTGCGACTGTCCCTCCCACCTTATGTACCGGCCCCGCGACCCGCAGGATGAGATTATCGCGGCGTTTTCTGGCCTCGGTTTTTCCCCCGTAATCAAAACTATCATTACCCCCTAAGCAAAGGGTAACGTATGAAAGTCCTCGGGTTGTCGGGCAGCATGCGAAAGGAGGGGAACACCGCACAGCTCATCCAGGTGATCCTCGGGCAGTGTAAAGAAGCAGGGATCAAAACGGAATTTATCTCCCTCGCCGGCAAAAAGATCCAGCCGTGCATTGGCTGCCTGAAATGCAAAGAGAAGAAATGGTGCGTAATCGAGGGGGACGACTGGGGCGCTATCGCAGAGAAGATTATCGACTGCGAAGTTCTCGTAATCGGCTCGCCCACCTATTACTACGATGTTTCAGGCCAGCTCAAGAATTTCATCGATCGCACGTATTCGCTTTACCATGACCGCAGGCTCGCCGGGAGAAAGGGCATTGCCGTTGCGGTCAATGCCTCCATGGGAGCGGAACGGGCGGCGGCAACGATCGAAGGGTTCCTTGGCGCCCACGAGTTTTCATCTCTTGGGGCGGTCACCGGCACGGGAACTGATGAAGGGGATATTATGAAGGATGCAAAAGCCGTGGCACATGCAAAAAAGACCGGGGACAAGATCGTCCGGCTGCTCAAGCCCCGGTGATCGGGGTCATCCCGCAGGGATGATCCAAATTATAGACCATGTCAGGCTTTTTTATAGAGCGTCGTGCGCCGGCGCAGGGTCCGCCCGATGTCCTCTGCCACCCGCTGCATCTCGGCCGGGTCGAGGTAATCTGTATTTACCGCGCCGGCGCCTTTCGAGATGCTCTCCTCATACATTGTGCCGCCGAGGTCGTTTGCCCCGGCGAGAAGGCCCAGCTGCGCCATCTTGATCCCTTCTTTTACCCACGAGACCTGGATATTCCTGAAGTTGTCTAAAAAGAGCCGGGCGACCGCGACCATCAGGCCGTCCTCGCGGCCGGTGGCACCCGCCCGGGCCAGCCCTGCACGATAGATCGGGGTGTTCATGTGGACAAACGAGAGCGGGACGAACTCTGTGAACCCGTGGGTCTCATCCTGGATCTCCCGGAGGATCGCAAGGTGCCGGACCCGGTCCTCATCGCTCTCGCAGTGGCCGTACATGATAGTCGCGGTTGTCGGGATGCCCAGCCCGTGGGCCTCTTTGATGATCTGCACCCATTCCGCCGTCGGGATCTTCTGCGGGCAGATCTTCTCCCGGACCGAATCGACAAGGATCTCGGCCGCAGTCCCGCACATCGAGGCAAGGCCGACCGCCTTCATCTGTGAGAGCACCTCCTTTGTGGTCATGCCGCTCTGCCGTGCCGCATACGCGACCTCCATGGGATTACCCGCGTGCAGGTGGACCCCCGGTGCCGCTTCGCTGATCCACCGGTAGACATCGATATAGGACTG
>JBAZHU010000181.1:0-3902 GCA_041652215.1 Methanoregula sp.
CGGTCAATGCACCCGATCCACGTTCATCTGCGGCGACCATCGAAGTGCTCAATAAGATGTACGATCTTGGCCTTGATGTCAAGCCGCTCCTGGAACAGGCCGAAGAGATCGAACAGAGCATGCACAAACTTTCCGAAGAAGTCCAGCAGTCGGCAGATACGACTCCTAAAAAAGATCTGCCAATGTACGGGTGATTCACGATGAAATGCGCTGCATTAACCGGTATATCGCCCGAAGTGATCCGGGATCTCCGGACAGGAAAACCCCGTACCATCGAGCTTCAGAGTACTCATAACATTGTGACCCTTGACGGTATCGAGCCCGGGCCCGAAGTCCATATCTTTATGACCTCGATCGATGTCGAGGACCTCGGCCCGGGGGACGCCGGAATCTGTGTTGACCTTCTCTCGTCGGTGATCTCCATGAAGCGGATCGTGGAATACTCCAAGGGGTTGTATTTTGAGGAGCGGGAACGGATGTCGGCCCGGGTGCAGGTAAAATATTGTTCCTCATCTGTGGTAAAGGAAGTCTTCCATGAAAGTCTCTGTGCCCCGACGCAGGTAGAAGTGCTCAAATCCTCGTGTTATCATGCAGGATGAGGAAAAACCTGTATTTTCCGGATAAATACCTTTTTTTATTTTTTGGGTGTCAGATAAAAAACGTCAACAAAATACTACAGGTAATCCTCGCAGCCAGGAGACCGCTTTAGTAACAATTAAAAAAAGATCAGTATTTTCTATGGAGAACCACAATCCCGAGCCCGATCGCACCAAGGATAACGAAGCCTTCCACCGGGGAAGCCTTAGTAGTAGTAGTCCTTGCCCATGATGTGGGCACCTTTACCGTGGTAACCTTCAGGGAGGTTTTTACGGTTGTTGGGGCCGAGGTTGGAACAGTAGTAATGACGTCAGTCTGAGTCGCCGAGAGATCCGCATCAACCGTGGTAGTACCTCCATTGGTGACCTTCACGATTTTTGACCAGTCTGAATATCCATCTTTCATAAGTTTGATCGTGTGGGATCCGATCACAACACCGGTCATGGCATAGGGAGTTATTCCCACATACGTGGAATCCACGTAAACACCTGCGCCGGAAGGTGTTGACGATATGTCGATTTCACCGACCTGATCGGTAGTGATCTCAAAGGAAAGATCGCATTTACTGGTCCCCGCGGAATCCTTGACACATACCTCGTAGGTCGCCTCATTCATATCCGTTAGATCAAAAGTCCCGGTAACATACGTCGAAGCTACTTTGCTCGCCGTGGCTGATAGATTACTGTACTTGGAGTTATACAGGTATATACTGTCGACATCTGATAGCCCCGTGCCTACAACCGTAACCGTTACACTATTGTTATTGGTCCGGGCATTCGTGGGGGATACGGTGGTCAGGGTCATTGAGCTTCTGATGGTAAATCCATCGGCAAGGGTGGCATAACTCCCATCCTGGTTGACAACAACAACATCCCAGGTTCCTGCAGATGTTCCGGAAAGGGAGAACCTGCAGGTAAGCGAGGTGCTACTGCTGCTCGGCGATGAAATATATGCAGTAATATTGGTCTGGCCGGACTTCATGAGCACAACCGTCCCAAGGCTGGATGTTAAATTAAAGTTCGACCCTGTAAGCACAACACCGGAGAGCGTACCGCTGTTGTAGCCTTCAGCAGGGCTGATACTGGATATCGTTGGTATGTCCGCCGCTGCAACAGGAGCGGTCATCAGTGCGAGGAGCAGGATCGTGCCGGTCAGGCACAACACTAAACAGGAATGATTCATATTATACTTTCCTCATCTTTTTTCTTAATAAATCATCTGATGTGTTCACGAGATATATTCACGTCATGGTGGGTATGAATAAATGAACCTCATGGGGCATAATATTGTTCTTCTTAGTAAAGATCTCCGCGACACTTCCATCCGGGTTCAGGAGTATCATTAACGAAAAATATCACGTTATTAAGGGAATCTCTGGACGCATCGAACCGGGTCATTTTTTAGCCGGATTCTACCGGGTGAAATGATTTTGCTATTATTCGGGACACAGATTAATTAGCCCGGAACACGAACCTAATAGGCGTCAAGAGGGCTTGTGGCTTAGCTTGGACATAGCGCCGGGCTTCTAACCCGGATGTCGGGGGTTCAAATCCCCCCAGGCCCGTAGTGTTCCATTTTTTTATCTGTCGAAACCTTCGGCTATAGAATCTGTACTGAATAGGCATATTCACGCAAAAACAGGAAAAAATTCACAATAAAAGTGATAGATAAGGAAGGATTATTGTTCCTCTAAGGGACCCGCAGATTCTTCCCCAAGTTTCTGGAGAATCTGCACATCCACGATGTTATACTGCCGCAGTGCCAGTTTTTTTGCCTTGAAGATATTTTTGCCGTTTTTACCGATTGCAATGCCCCGGTCCTCATCACCGACATCAACGGTGGCGGACTGGGCGTCGGGTTCACCGGTAAAGACGATGCTTGTCACCTTCGCCGGTAAGAAACAGTTCCTTAAAAACTGCTCGGGGTTGCTGTTATATTCGACAACCTCGATTTTCTTCCCCATCACTTCAGAGGCCTTCTTGATGGATGCCCCTTTCTTCCCAATCGCAAGCCCCATATCTCCGGGGTTCACGACAAAGATAAGTCTCTCGTTCCGGTCGTCGATGACACAGTCACGGCTTCCCGCGCCCGTCAGCGATTCGAACTGGGAGATCAGGCGCATGCAGTCTTCAGTCAGTTTGACTTCGACCATATCATGCCGTCCTCTTGAGGGAGAGAATATCTGACTCGCCGGGGCTTACGATGGCAAGCGTGCTCACCATGAAAGGTTTACCGCACGCTTTGCCGAGAGCAACGCTCGACCCCTCAAACGTGTGGGTAAAGATATTTTCATACCCTGCAAGCTGTTTTTTAAAGTTCTCCGGGCAGTTTGCCGCGATGACAATCATCTGCGCCTTGCCCTCTTTTACGCATTTTTCCGTGTTGTTCTGACCGAGAATGACATCTCCGGTCTTGATCGCTCTTCTCAATGAAGCGTTAAAATCCATCTGCAATTCTCCTAGGTATTTTTGGTTTTGCCTGAATTTAATTCTTAGTTGTCAAGTTGTTTGACGGCCACCAGTTTAACATCACCGGTACCGAGCTGGATCGGCTGGCCGACAATCACATTCTCGGTGACACCGCTCAGTTCATCGGTCTCATTTGCGACCGCAGCATCGAGCAGGTGGTTGACAGTCACTTCGAAGGCAGCCCGGGAGAGGACACTTTCCTTCTCACCGGCAATGCCGTGCCGGCCGATCTGCTTGACCTCGCCTTCCATGCACATCATATCTGCAACGAGCATGATATGCCGGACATCCACAAGGATACCCTGTTCGTTTAAGGTTGACTGGGCCTCGTGGATGATCGCATTCCTCGCCGCTTCGACACCGAGTACCTGGGCGATCTCACTGATGTTGTTGGTGCGGGTCCGTGTGGTGTCCACACCCACGACATCAAATACGTCTTTTAGGTTGGATCCTTCAGTATAAAGTATATACTCCCCGGTCTCTTTCCTGACGACAACCCGGAGGATGTCGTCAATACCCTGAACGATCACGTTTCTCACGTGCTCGGCAAGCTGGAAGAGGTTCTGGTAACTCTCGCGATCCTTCGGGGTAAAGATAATGATAGCCTTTGCCTCGTCTATATCGTGCTCGAAGTCACGGTAATGCCGACGGTCGCGGATCTTCTTTGGTGCGACGTCCATGATCTCTGCCGGTGAGATCTTGCGTTTGTCGCAGACCTTGGTGTTGAGGTGGACGACCACCTGCATATTCTCCATATCGGTGGTGATATCCCCGAATTCGTGGAGCGGTGCTGCCTCAATCTGCCAGCTGACTTCCCGTGCCTTGTCCCGGTCGATA
>JBAZHU010000182.1:0-3899 GCA_041652215.1 Methanoregula sp.
TCCTGTGGGGCTGGAAACGCCGGAAGCCGTTACAGGAGAAGGAGTATAATGTACTGCGATTTTCCGTACTGGTTCTTTTTTTCCCGTGCGGCGAATTTTCGCGAATTCTTCTGCACCAATCATGGATTCGATAAGTGAATTGTCGAAGTCTTCGAGGCGTTTTACCAGCGGAGATTCTTCATTAATGGAATAGAGCGGCGTTCTCCCCTCTTTTCGGATTTTCACCATATCCCGGGCTGCAAATTTGTTCATGGCCTTGGCAATTGACTGCCGGGTCATCACGATCTCATCGACAAGCTCAGCCATGTCAAACTCGATCCCGTACATCGGCAACAGGAACTGGAGGAGCCGGGTCTCGCAGGTATCCCCAAGCAGTCCCCCGAACGGTGGTTTCATTGCACTTCCCTCCTTTGCGCAGATCTTTACCTGCGATCTATAAAATTGTTGTTAAAAAAAGTTTACAGGATCGGTATTATTAATCAAGATGATGGACTCTGCCACCGCCAGGCGGGGCCACATTGAGGTTGCGCTTTTCCAAAACTGCGTAAACGTTTCCGAGATCTGCGATATAGTACTTGGGCTCATCTTTCTTGACAGCCGCAACAAAGCCGAGGTTTCCAAGGTTGGCGATGGCGACGTCGAAATTATCTGCATATTTTTTCCGTAGGATCCGTTTCAGTTTCCCGCTGTGATAGCCGGCGCTGGCCTTGAAGTTCTTGTTGCGGTAGAGGATATAGAGGATCTGGACCTCCATATCGGTCAGCTCGCCGGGCATGAGGAGGTTTACGTATCGATCTGCTATATAGGGGAAACATTATGGGGGGGCGGCGGCTCTGCTCGCTCGTGGGGGTATGGGGGCGACAGCCCCCATCCTCTGGATCCATTCCCAAAGCCAGGCTGCGCCGGATGATCCTCGCCCAGCTCACCCAGCCGATGATGAACGCGGCAACAGCGGAGGCCCAGGCAAAAGCCAAGGCACAGGGGAAAGGATTTTTCGGGGTTATGGCAGACCAGATGTCTGCCATGTTCCAGTATGCTGTACGGTACGAAACCATGGCCCCGGAGGCCATCATTGCTGAAACACCGGGGAACTTCACCCTGGAAAATTCCCAGGTTTCCGTAGTGGATCTCTCCATAAAAAACGAGGAAGAATCCTCCGGTTACAGCGAATTCAAAATGGTCATCAAATCCACCGGGGGAAAATTCGAGTTCCGGATCGCAGAGGATGAACGCTACATCAACATCCTCAAGGCAGCCTACGGGGATAAGGTCAAGATGCCGTTCGGGTACCACAATGTTGGTGCCCTCCGGATCAAGTTCTTCTGAACCGGGTACCGGGATGAGGCCATCGGCCTGGCAGCCCCTCCTCTCCCACTTTTCCGGAATCAGGGGACTCTTCCCACGGATCTGATGGAGCCCCTGCCACAGGTTCCACAAAAAAACCGGCCGTACCGGCCGATCACCGGAAGGCTCCTGCATCAGGAAAGATCAGGCAGTGGAGGCAACCATAATTTCCGTGGATGCAACCCGGCTTGCGGATATTTTCTAAAATTGTACATCAGGTGGCGCCGGTCTTTTAAGCCCCTTACTCCCGCTCTCTCCCATACTCCCGGTCGATCCCGTCCGCCACATCTTCGAGATCGTCAAACATCCTGATGGCATCTTTGCGTAACTCCTGCACCATCGCCCGGAGCGTGCTGCCCCGGAGATAGATGAGCTTGCGGTGCCGGTACAGGATCCCTGCATCGATCAGGTTCCGGATATGGTGGTTCACCCGTGAAGTCGTGATATCGAGGTCCGATGCGATCCGTTCCACCGGCAGCCCTTCGCCCGTGGGCCGGTGCTCTAATAGGGCAACGATTACCTGGGTCGCCACCCGGTCCGTGTCCCGGCCCTCGCCGATCCCGAATGAATGGAAAAACCAGTGGATCTCCTCGTCCTCGCCCGGCGCAATTGGGCGGTCCACCTGCCGGATCACGATCTGACGGATCATAGCTCATCCACTGTTATCGCCAAAATAATTTAAACTTTTTCCAAATTGTCTCAAAAAAGTTCAAATGATTTCTACAATTTTCACAATTTTTAAATAATCCGGGAACCTATACTCCAGCCATATCACGAATAAAAGTGAGGTAATACCATGTCGATTGTTCCCATCGGAGAACGGGTCCTTATCAGGCCCAAGGAAGTCGAAGAGGTCACGAAGAGCGGGATTTACATCCCCGAGACCGCCCAGGAAAAGAAAAAAGAAGGCACGGTCATCGCTGTCGGAACCAGGGATGATGGTAAGGCGCTTCCCTTAAAGGCCGGCGACCATGTCATCTACGGCGGCTACAGTGCGGACAAGTTTGATATGGACAACGAGAACTACGTCTTCGTGCCGTTCAAGGACGTGCTCGCGAAGATCGAGTGAGGTGAGAAGATATGGCAGGATCCAAGCAGCTGGTATTCAACGAGGAGGCCAGGAAGGCGCTCCTCGCCGGTGTCAACAAGGTCGCAGACACGGTCAAGATCACGCTCGGCCCCAAGGGACGCTACGTTGTGATCGACAAGACCACGAGCCCAATCGTGACAAATGACGGCGTGACCATTGCAAAGGAGATCTCGCTCCACGACAAGTTCGAGAACATGGGCGCAAAACTCGTAAAAGAAGTCGCCCAGAAGACCCAGGACAAGACCGGTGACGGCACAACCACGGCAACGCTCCTTGCCCAGGCCATGATTGTCGAGGGCCTGAAAAACATCACCTCGGGCGCAAACCCCATTGAGGTCAAGAAGGGCATCGATGCGGCAGTCGGCGAGGCGGTCAGTTACATAAAAAAGACAAGCGCCCCGGTAAAAGACAAGGCAAAGATCGTGCAGGTCGCGACCATCTCGGCCAACAACGATGAGGAGATTGGTAAGCTCATCTCCGAGGCAATGGAAAAAGTCGGCTACAACGGCCTCATCAGCGTTGAGGACGCAAAGAGTCTCGAAACAAGCCTCGACGTGGTCAAGGGCATGCAGTTCGACCGCGGGTTCATCTCGCCCTACATGGTCACCGACAACGAGAAAATGGTCTGCGAGTACGAGGACTGCGCAATCCTCATCACCGACAAGAAGATCTCGTCCATCAAGCAGATGGTGCCGGTCCTTGAGATGGTCGCATCCGAGGGAAAACCGCTCTTAATCATCGCGGAGGATGTCGATGGCGAGGCACAGGCCGCGCTCTTCTTAAACATCATCCGGGGAGCACTCAAGGTCTGTGCGGTCAAGGCACCGGGCTTTGGCGATGACCGCAAGGCAGTCCTCGAAGATATCGCGATCCTGACCGGCGCGACCGTCATCTCCGAAGAGAAGGGCATGAAACTCGATACCGTGACAAAGCGCGAGCTCGGGCAGGCCCACATCATCCGGGTTGACAGCGAGAAGACGCTGATCATCGGCGGAAAGGGCGACAGGACTGCGGTCGAGGACCGGATGACCCTGATCCAGTCCCAGATCAAGATCACCGATGCCGAGTACAAGAAGGAGGAGCTCAAAAAGAGGCTCGGGAACCTTGGCGGCGGCGTTGCGGTGATCAAGGTCGGCGCAGCAACCGAGACGGAGCTCAGGGAAAAGAAGATGCGGATCGACGATGCTCTCAACGCGACCAAGGCCGCAGTCGAGGAAGGCGTTGTGGTCGGCGGCGGGATCACGCTCTTCCGCGCCATCGACTCGCTGGACGCACTGAAGTTCGACGACGACCGGAAGGTCGGGGTCTCGATTGTAAAGCGTGCGCTTGAAGAGCCGATCCGGCAGATCGCAAAGAATTCCGGCATTGAGGGCGCCGAAGTGATTGCAAGGATCAAGGAGCACAAGAACAAGTCCTACGGGTACAACGCGAAGACCGCCATCTACGAAGACCTCATGGAGAACGG
>JBAZHU010000183.1:0-3851 GCA_041652215.1 Methanoregula sp.
GCCGGGCAGGATCTGACGCTGAATGTCTATCCCGCTTCCTTTGAGACCGGCTCATATAATTTCTCGGTCGATGCCCGGGATACCAGCCCAAACACGACGTTTTCAGATACCGGGGAATTCTCGGGAGCCACCGGGGGAATCGTCGTTGTGAACGGGACCGGCGGGGAAAACCTCTGGGCATTCAAACTCGAAACTTACAAATTCAGCCCCGGGGAGTACCTGGTAAATATCAGTAACGACAACTACGATTTTACTGCCCGATCCATGAAGTACGGCGATCTCTTCAGCTCGCGGGTATTTCCCATTACGGGGGATACCTCATGAAACGCTTTACGTACCTTGCCTGCTCGCTTGCGGTCTCCATCCTCGTAGCAGCAATGATCGGGTGGTCGATAGCCGCAGGGAATTTCCTTGTCCCGGTTATCGCAATCCCGCTCGGGATTGTTGTCATTGTTGCCTGCCGGAAGAACGTGAAGGAGGCGATGGGTGACGAGCGGATGAACAAGGTCCGATCTCTTGCCGCCCTGCGGACCCTTGAGATCATCGTTATTGCAGGAGCTATTGCTGCGGTTATCCTTACATCGTTTGTCTTCAGCAGTTCGTTGAGTCCGAAAATTACCGGGAGCGTTTATAGCAATGAGAACGGGACCACCATGCTCGTGATGCACCTCTATAAGCCCGGAAGCCCGGAAACGCCCGATAACCTGATCCGTACCATTACCATTCAGGATCTTCATTCTATGAACGAGGTCGAGGCAATGGAATACAGCCAGTTCAGGAACCAGGCATTTGAAGAGAACGAACAGAAAGGGCTTGTGGGAATGACCATCGGCAGTGTTCTTGTTACCCTTCTTGTCACGTATGGTGCTTTTTATTGGTATTATAACAAAAAGTACTAAAACCTCAAAAGAACATGAAAAACCGCATCAGGGTACTCCGGGCAGAAAAGGATTTGACACAGGAGCAGCTCGCCGAGCTCGCCGGAGTTACCCGGAACACGATTATTTCCATGGAAAAAGGGAAGTACTGCCCTTCGATAAAACTGGGGTTCCGTATCGCAAACGTATTCGGTGTCGGGATAAACGATGTGTTCATGTATGAAGAAGAGGTCGATGGCCCCTCGCAGGATGAGGAGTGAGGGTAAGGGCGACTCCTCACACTTCTGCGTGCAAAAGAGTATCTCCTTCTGGAAAAAAGAGGGGGATCCCCTCACTCTCCATTTGATTTGGGGCGGGTGTCCGGCCCGGTTGTGATGATGAGGGCTGATGCCCCCATACCCCCGGCGAGCGAGAAGTGCCGCCACTCCCGGCAGGAATCCTCCGCAGCGGATCAATTGCCGGGAAAGCTCACGCCGTACTCCGGACCAGACGTGCCCCGAGTTCGTACGCTTTTTCGCAGTCCAGAGGGAACTGCTCGTCCCGGTGTTTCTTCTTTGCCGCAGGGTCAAACAACGTGGAGACGTACTTCGCATAGTCGTCAAACTGGAGCGTGTCAGTGACAAACATCGACTCGCACGACCCGAAGATCCGGGCCATCGCCATCTCGGTCGCCTGCGCATTCCGGTCAAAGCCCATCTCCTTTACCATCTCTTCCTTTGCCCCGGCCGTGTAGATGAACCCGGTCCGGATCTTTTTCCCGAAAAGCGTGGAGCGCTCTTTGTCGTAGACCGAGTACTGGTACATCAGCCGTTCGAGAAAGCACCGGGTTTCTCCGGTCGTGATCGCGTAGTAGATGGGCGAGCCCACCAGGATCGCGTCGGCTGCTTCGATTTTTTTAAAGATCGGGGTAAGATCGTCGTTCTGGGCGCAATGGCCGTAACTCTTCCCGCCAATCCGTTTGCAGGCAAAACAGCTGATGCAGCCCTTGTAATCGAGATCGTACAAGTGGATGAGTTCGACCTGTGCCCCTTCGGATTCGGCGCCCTTGCAGGCATGTTCGAGGAGCGTTGCGGTGTTCCATTTTTTGCGGGGGCTCCCGTTGAATGCAATAAGTTTCATAGGATTGTGTCGGGGGCCCGGGATATGAAGGTTCAGATATTTTTATTAAACTACGTTGAAACCAGCAGATCCGGATCTGGTTTTCCATAATCCGGCCACGCGATCATGAGGGGGTACCCCCGTTTTCGCCCGCCAACTCGGCTCCCACCTTTCCTCCGCAAGACAGGGGGCCACCCTTTGCACCATGAGGTAGGGCCTCCCTTTGTTCCCGCAAAAAGACTGGATGGGGTACCCCTGGTCCGTCCCTCAGAAGAGGTCACCCCCACTGCACGATCGGCCACCCCTGCCTCCCTCAGAGTACGGTCGGGGTGACGCCCTCTTCAGATGGAGGCTGCACGCGAAGCACAGGTCGCGGCGCTGGAATCCAGGGGGTAGCCCCCACCCTTATCAGCATGTGGCAGGGGTGGCCTTTGCTGCCCGGGAAAAACTGGCCGGGGTGGAGGGGTCCCGATTTTTTTGGTGGTGGGGGTGGCAACTGATGATGGGGGGTGGGGGCCCCCTTCAGTGGGTCGGGTTTTTCCAAAAATGTCCGGGCTGGATCGTCCGGGTTCTGTGATGGGAATCGGGATGATAGGGGCTGATGCCCCCATACCCCCACGAGCGAGGAGTGCCACCCCCGGCAGGAAGTCCCCGGCCGTGAACCGGATAAAAAATCCAGCCAGGTAAAGGACGGGACCATCTCTACGAGTGCGGGCGTCAGCGCTGGTATCGATATGGCGCTCGGGTTTGTGGCGGACCGGTTCGGCCGGGATGTGGCGCCGGGGGTTGCGCAGGGGATCGAGTACGAGTGGCACGAGGACCCGGCCCGGGACCCGTTTGCGGAGATGTACGGGTAACGATGGAGAGAGGCGGCCCCCCGGCCGGCTCTTTCCCGATGACGTTTTGATGCCGGGACACAGCGGCTTTTTTTTAAGGAGTTATTTGGTCCCCAGCCATGTCCTCACGGATCCGGAACCAAGCGTGGGGTGATCCAGCAGGGTCATCCCCCGTCAGCAACAAAACCGGGTCAAGACAGTTTACGTGATTATGAGCCCGAAAATGAGGAGAAATGTCATTTTTCAGATCGTCTGCATTCACAGATGGATGAACAGGATCGCAGCACCGAGCCCGATATAGAGGAGACTTGCGAAGAGATCAAATCCCCCCTGGATATTCGGTTTCCCACGAAGGCCATCGGCAAAAGCCGCTGCACACAGTGCGATTATAAGACACCAGATTGTACCGGTGAACATGAACGTTCCGCCAAGGATAAGAAACGAGACCGCTCCGTACCCGGCAGCGGGATCGATAAATCCCGGCAGGAATGCCAGAAAGAAGAGCGCAACTTTTGGGTTTAAGAGGTTCGTGAGGAAGCCCTGCCGGTACACGAGCCACAGGCTTTCCCGGGGGACTGGTGCGATATTTTCGGAGCCGGTGCCCCTCCTTTTGATCCATGTGCTGATTCCCAGCCAGACAAGATAGAGACCTCCCAGCACAACCACGGCAGTAAATGCAACCGGCCAGAGAGCAAGGAGGGCATAAATCCCGAAGGCAGCAAGCATGATGTGGACCGTGCAGCCCAGACCAATACCAAGGACAGAGACGACCCCGGCCACCCGCCCCTGCGAAAGGCTCCTGCCCAGGATATACAGCGTGTCCTGGCCGGGCACGAGGTTGAGGGCGATGCATGAGATAACGAACGCGAAATAGTCATGGATCCCGAAGAATTCGCCGGTTATCATGCCTTATGGAATACTCGTGCCTGCCAGTCATAGCCTTTGTTGTACGTAAGGCTGAATGCCTGCGATCTGATGTGCGGGCGGGAGGCGGCGCCATCCGAGAGGGATGAAGTGGCGGATAAGGGAGGGTAAAGCC
>JBAZHU010000184.1:0-1638 GCA_041652215.1 Methanoregula sp.
GGAGTTCGCCGTAGTTTTCGTGGCGATGGGGATCACCCACAAGGAGGCCTCGTTTTTCATGCAGGACTTCGAGCGGACGGGGGCGCTCGACAGGGTGGTCTTCTTCATGAACCTTGCCGATGACCCCACGGTAGAAAGGATCGCGGCTCCACGGTGTGGTCTCACGGTCGCAGAGTTCCTCGCCTTCACGCACCATCTCCACGTGCTCGTGATCTTGACGGATATGATCAACTACTGCGAGGCGCTCCGCGAGATCTCGACCGCACGCGAAGAGGTGCCCGGCCGGCGCGGGTACCCCGGCTACATGTATACCGATCTTGCGTCGATTTATGAGCGGGCCGGTCGGCTGAAAGGGAAAAAAGGATCCATTACCCAGATCCCGATCCTGACGATGCCGGACGACGACATCACCCACCCGGTGCCCGACCTGACGGGCTACATCACCGAAGGCCAAATCGTCTTATCAAGGGATATCTTCCGGCGCGGGGGCGACCCACCGGTCGACGCCCTGCCCTGCCTCTCCCGGCTCATGAACCTCGGCATCGGCCCGGGCAAGACCCGGGAGGATCACCGGGGCGTGGCAGACCAGCTCTACGCCAGTTACGCGTACGGGCGCGACCTGCGCCGGCTCGTTGCTATCGTCGGGGAAGAGGCGCTGACCGACCTTGACCGGAAGTACCTGAAGTTCGCGGACGCCTTCGAGCGGCAGTTCATCACGCAGGGCGATGAAGACCGGCCGATCGAGAAAACCCTTGCCATCGCGTGGGACCTCTTCTCCACCCTGCCGGAGGACGAGCTGAAAAGGATCAAACGGGAGCACATCCGGAAGTACCACCCTGCGGCGCACGAGGCGGCAGGGAAAACGACCGGGAGCTGAAACGATATGGAGCAGGTCCGGCCCACGCGGATGGAACTGATGAAAAAAAAGGCCCAGATCCGGCTCGCGGAGCAGGGCCGGGATCTCCTGCGGGAGAAGATGGACGCCCTGATCCGGGAGTTCTTCAAGATCTTAAGCACCGTCTCGGAGTCCCGCGACGAGCTGGAGCAGGTCTCCCGGGCGGCAGACCTCGCCCTGATGATCGCGGAGGCAGTCGATGACCCGGTCACGCTCCGGTCTGCATCGTTTGCCACCCGAAGGTCGATCACGGTCGATATCACCGGCAAAAACATCATGGGCGTCCCCGTCCCGGTGATCGAGAAGAAACGCGTCTCAAAAAACATGCTGGAGCGGGGCTACGGGATCATCGCCACGAGCGCCCGGATCGATGAGACGGCCGAGCGGTACGAGGTGGAGCTGGATCTCTTGATCAAGCTTGCCGAGATCGAGACGGCGATGCGGCGGCTCGGGACCGAGATCCAGATGAACCGAAGGCGGGTAAACGCGCTCGAGCAGATCCTGATCCCGGAGCTGCAGGGCCAGGCAAAATACATCAAGAACGCGATTGAGGAACGGGAGCGGGAGGACCTGTTCCGGCTTAAAAAAGTCAAGAGTATTATCGAGAGGAAGAAAAGGAAGGCAAAGGAGAAGAAAAGGATGTGATTTTTATCTGGTGGGGGAGGGGGGTGGTCCCCTCCCCCCCTTCCCTTTATTTTTTTAAGAGGGGGTCACCCCCCTACCCATGTGTCCGGGCAAGTGGG
>JBAZHU010000184.1:1648-2914 GCA_041652215.1 Methanoregula sp.
GGGTACCCCCTCCGGTCTGCCGGGACCATCGGGCTGTTGACTCTTAAAAAATTTTCACGATACTGGTGATATCCTTACGGCACTTCCCTCTTAAACGGCTTGTAGGGCATCCCGCCACCTTCGTAAAACTTCGAAAAGAACTCAACGAGGTGGAGACGCACAGCGTGGATAGACGGCGAGAACATCGCGAGCACGACATTGAGCGCATGGAGCATGAGCGCGACGATGATCCCGATGATGGCATACTCGAATGCCCCGCTGAGCCGGTTTGCTACCATCGCGAGGATCACCGAGGCCATGCCGATCGCCATCAGCCTCGCGTACGAGAGGATGTTTCCCACCGTGCTCATCACCTCGATAGTGCCGAACACTCCCGCCCCCATCAGGATAAGGGGCAGGGCAACAACAATGAGAATGACCGCCGGGTAGATCGCAAATGCCGGCACAAACCCGGCGAGCATGGCGACGAGGACGATAAGTGCCGTGATCATCATCAGCATGCCGGACTTCTCGTACAGGTGCTTGCGTTTCTTCGTGATGATCGCGTTCCTTATGCCGATGACCAGCCCTAAAAATACGTGGATGACCCCGATGGTGATGGCAACGATGAGCATCGGGATCATCGCGTCCACCCGGTTCCAGGTAATGCCCAAAAACTGCACCGGCTCAATCCAGCCCATCGTCTCTCCCAAATCGCCGAAGAACTCGCCGAACAGGTACCCGAAGATGATGGTCGGGATCGAAGAGATGATCAGGATGTCGGCCAGGTTTTTTGCAAACGCGATTGCCTGGTACCGGTGCCGGATCACGAGCGCGAAGGCGAGGATGACAAGGCCGTACCCGATGTCCCCGACCATGATCCCAAAAAAGAGCGGAAAGAAGATGGCAAGGATCGGCGACGGATCGACTTCCCGGTACCGGGGTGTGGCGACAAGCTGCATGATGAACTCGAAAGGTTTGACCCACGAAGGATTGTCATAAAAGACCGGGGCGTTCTCCATGTCCGTTTCCGTCACCGGCAGTTCGTTGACGATCACCCGGCCGGAGAATGCCTCGCCGAGCATTTTCCGGGTCGCATTCAGGTATTTCTTCGGGATCCAGCCCATGATCACAAACGTGTACTCCGACAGCCCGAAGTTTCGGTACGCGCCCAGTTGGCCATGGACGGTTTCGAGCTGCCGTTTAATGACGACCAGTTCCTGGTACCAGGTGTTTGCGAGAGCGAGCAGCTCCGCATCGATGCGGGCGATCTCGTCCTGGGCACGG
>JBAZHU010000184.1:2924-3843 GCA_041652215.1 Methanoregula sp.
CGTAGAACGGCCTGCCGGCATACTCTTTCGGGAGCCTTACTTCGTTCACGTTCACGGAATAGATAAAGGAGTGGATCTCCCCGGAATATTTTTTCGGGAAGACCATGATGGCGGCAAGGGTATCGGCATCGACCGTTGTTGCGGTCATCTCGAACCGGTTGCCGGTGATGGTGTCGAGTTCTTTTTTTATCAGTTCGAGGACATCCCGGTGCTCTTCCTGGATGAGGAGGATCGTGACCTCGAATCCAACGAGTGCCGGCAGCTCTTTTTCCACCGGGTGGATGATATCGAGGACTTTTGCGTACCGGTTCAGGGTCGTGATTGAAAGGGTGAGCCCGGTTTTCTTTGCCGCCAGTTCCCGTGTCGTCGTTTCGAGGGTGCGGATGATCGTCCGGGCCCGTGCGACCAGTTCGGTATGGGTGCTGTTTTCAAGGGAAGATCGAAGTCCGGCCTGAATATCCGGATCATCAGCGATGACCGGCAGGGTTGAGAAAATCGCGCCGATCTTACTGAGGACATCGGCAACCTCATCCACCTCATCCAGCCGGACACACGTGAGACCGATCTCGCTGTTCGGGACAAGATCCGGCGCGTTTTCGAGGTGGATAGTCCCGGCCTCGTAGAGCAGGTCGACTACCCGGCCCAGCTCCGCTTTTGGCCCGATCACCTGAATGCGTTTCATTGCCTGGAGCATACGACTCCTCTGCCGGGTGAGCCCGGCATTATTCCATGGTCACGTACCTGACGATCTGTTCTGCCGCCGCCGGGAGATTCTTCGCTCCCTGTACCGCAGCAGTCTCCTGCTCCTGTTCCGCCGTTTTTTTCAGGGTTTCGATCCCGGCCTCGGTCCTCCCCCGCTCCTTCCAGTACACCTGTTCGGCGCTCGTTTTTCCTGCCTTGTCTGCCGTGCAAAGCAGGT
>JBAZHU010000185.1:0-3787 GCA_041652215.1 Methanoregula sp.
GCGTTTTCAAAAATCTCCTGTACCGCCGGGATTTCTTTTGCCAGAAGCCCTCCCCGGAGGGGTTCCATCACAACGATGCCAAGGCCCCGCTTGGCCGCGTACTTCAGCCCTTCGGTGCCGGCCTGGTACTGCTCGTCCATGAAATTGTACTGGATCTGGGTAAACGTCCAGTCATAGGCATCCACGATCTCCTTAAAGAGCGGCAGGGCGTCGTGGAACGAGAAGGCGGGATACCGGATCCGGCCGTCTGCCACCGCATCGTCGAGGAATTCGAGGACGCCGAGCCGGGCGGTGTTCTCCCAGGTCGCCGCATTGAGCCCGTGGACGAGGTAGAAGTCGATGTGATCGGTGGCGAGCCGTTCAAGCTGCTCGTCCAGGTACCGGTCCATGTCCTCCCGTTTCGCAATAAGCCAGCTCGGGAGCTTCGTCGCGAGCATGACCTTCTCCCGGTAGCCCCCGGCAAGCGTCCTCCCGACGACCGGCTCGCTCTCGCCGTTGTGGTACGGGTACGCGGTATCGACATAGTTGACGCCATGGTCGATGGCGTACCGGATCATCTCCGTTGCTTTCGGTTCGTCGATCTGCTGGTTTTCCAGCACCGGCAGGCGCATGCACCCGAAACCGAGGATCGATATATCGCGGGGAACCCGCGGGAATCTCCTGTACTGCATGGCACGTTTCCTTCCTGTGTACGAGAAAAGACGTTCCGGGGTAAAAAACAGGCAGGGTGAAAAATGCTACTTAATCCCCTCAGGGATACCGGGACGCACATCCCTGCCGGACCCTGGCAGGGTACATGCCGGGAGAACCGCAGGGATATTACCGCGCCCGGTGCCGCACCTTTAACGGGGCATTGGCGAGGAAAAGCGGCGTTTCACCGGCTGCATACCTGCGGATATTTTCCGCGAATGCACGGGCGATGCCTTCGTACGAGACATCCGTGACACCGGCGATATGGGGTGTGGCGATTACGTTCTCGGAAAAGATCGGGTGCGTCATGTCTACGGGTTCGTCCCAGAAGACATCGAGCCCGGCGCCCGCGACCTTTCCGCTTCGCAAACCCGCGAGCAGGGCATCCGGATCGAGGAGTCCGCCCCGGGCGACGTTGACAAGGAAGACGCCTTTTTTCATGGCGGCGATCTCCGGTGCTCCTATGAGGTGGAACCGGTCCGGGGTATAGTTGAGCGAGAGTACCACGTAGTCAGCCTCCGCAAATGCTGCGGGGAGCTCCGTGAGGGAGAATGAACGGGAGATATCCACGCCCGGCACCGTCCGGCCGGGATGGTCGTCCACCGTAACAATCCTGACCTTAAAGCCCGCAAGCCTTCGCGCCAGCTCACGCCCGATCCCGCCCAGACCCACGATGCAGACGGTCTTTTCGCGGAGCGCCTGCCCTTCGGGGGAGCCCCACGGGAGCGGCCGATGCTCCTCCCGGGCCCGGGCGAGCCGGTTCCAGTTCCGGGAGAGCATGAGCATGAAAAGGATCGCGTGCTCGGCGACCGATGCTGCGTTGCCGGACTCTTCGCTGGGGATACGGGCGACCCAGATGCCGTTCCGGGTTGCGGCATCGATGTCCACGCTTTCAAGGCCGACCCCGAACTGCTGGATGAGCGCGAACCGTCCCTTCTTCATAAGCGCCTCGTCCACCCGGTTGACCGTTGGCACGACTACGTCAGCATCCGCGATGTGCAGGCCGATCTTGTCAGGAGTGCGTGCAACAATCTCGTCATCCGGGAGAAGGGCGGCAAGCTGCCTGCGTGCCTCAGGAAAGCCGTCGCCGCAGAACAGGATCTTCATAGGTACCTCAAAAGTAGGCATTCCCGGGTGATCAGTGCATCGGTCTCGGGGGGCGGGAACGGCAGGGAATCATCAGGGGTTCCCTTATTGCAGCGCCGGCACCGTTTTTGCCCACGCCTCGACCCGCTTTTTTACCGCATCGTCCGGGTAGGAGGAGATCGTGATCCGGTCGCGGGCAATGCTCAAAAACCAGAGTGCATCGTCCGGGTCATGGCACTGGAGGGTGACGGAGAAGAGGTCGGCGTCGGGGACGTGTTTTGCCTTCCCGCCGTGGGCCATTGCGTTTGCGGTGTTCGAGACGACGGCGGCGATCCCGTCCTCGTAGCCCTCAATGCTGTGGTAGATGTCCGATCCCGACCCGATCCGGAGCCGGCCGGCGCCGAGGTACACGAACTTCGCGGTGTACATCTCCCGGACTTTCTCGACCGGGGGATGGTTTTTGCGGCCGGTCATGTACGACGTGCACCCGAACGGGTTGTTCATGATGACGGACTGGACGAGCGCGGTAAACGCCCTGGTGTCGGGGAAGGGCACAGGGAGGTAAAGGATGGCACTTCTTCTCTGGGTTTTTGGTCTGAACGTGGCCATGGCGATCAACACGGGTTTTTCATGTGCAGCGGGGCAACAGGTGTTCCCCGCCACCTGATATAACAGATAAACGGGCGGTTGTGTTACATAGTTTCCGGTCATTTTGCCGGGCAGCCCGGGCACCGGTTTCACTCCTGAAAACTGCATCTTTTGCCGGGCAAAATGAGGGGGGGTCGCATTAAAAACAGCACGACCCCCCCTGTTTTGGCAGGGTAAATCCGGGCCGGTTTGGATCATGCCGACCCGGTTTCCCGGCTGGTTTTTTCCGGGATCTGTTATGTATTTTTACGATGGAGACCCGGGCCGGATCGTGCAGGGTTTTGGATCACGGGATCGCGAAGATTTCATGGGCCGGGCAGGTACCTATAACATGATGCGACCCCCCCACCCCTTTTGGGATTTCCGGCGGTTTTTCTTTGGTAATTTTATGACGTGAAAATGCCGGTTTTTTTGGCTTGAAAAGTGGATTGCCAAAAAGGGGGGGTCGTATGTGATCTAGGTGTGACCCCCCCTCCGGGTGGGGGGTCCGGGGCGGAATGGGGTAGTGGATATTGATATTTCAACACTTTGTAAAAATTGTTCAAAGGGAATATATTGTTATAGTATGTGGGTGGAGACAGCGGTTTGAATTATTTAACTATATTTAAATATAATATAAGTCGATCTAGAAGATAAAATAAAGATCGGTTATGTATTGATGCATTAAATTTGAAGTGAATAGTGGGATGATGAATTCAGGAAATACTGATACTCCAGAGGTAGTTAATCCGCAACAAAATGATTGCAATGCGAGTTTAAACATTGTACGAATTCGATATTTCTACGAATTTAAAACGCCCTTTTGTCTTAACTGTAAGAAAGAAGTGCTATTTTACAATACTTCAGATTCTTCAACGGAAAAAATTGAATTTGACCTCGGGGGGTTCAGAAAACATTTACATATATATGATTCTAATAACAAATCGTTAGAATTTCATAAAAAAATTGAAGAATATTCTTCTAGCGCCCCACAAGAGGATATTTCTGTAATAATTGAGATCCCTTCAAAGATTAAATCGCACAAGTATGGGACGGTTGTTTTTGATTATATTGAGGAAATTTCAAATTATAATGAACCTAATATGCATTATTCTATTTTTGAGTTCAATTTAAGCGAATCTCCAAGAACATATATCTCAATTAATTCACATACTCGGTTCAAACTTATTAAACATTATTTTATTAAAGATACAGCGGGGTCTTTGTTCCTCCCAGAAGAGTTAGATGAAAGTGATGATGTACAAATAGAACCAAACGATTTTTCTGTATACCTTATTGCAGGAAGAAAAATTGATGGATGCTCAGTATTATTTGCATTTAGATATGAACTCGAAAAATACCAACAAATGTGGTTAAATTTAGG
>JBAZHU010000186.1:0-3785 GCA_041652215.1 Methanoregula sp.
GAACCAAATGCCCGGCTCAGAACACGATCTGGTCCCGCCCGTACCGGATCTTCGGCCCCTGCGTGTCCGCTGCGTACCCGATCGGGCAGAGCATCACCGGGGTAAGATGCGCCGGGATTTTCAGGATCCGGGAGTATCCGGCAGGGTCAAAGCCGCCCATGGGGCAGGAATCAAAACCGAGCGACTTTGCACCATTGATCGCGTTCCCGAGCGCGAGGTAGGTCTGTGCCTGCGACCACGCGGCCTGCTGCTCCTGTGTCATGCTCTTTGCAAACATCGCCGCCATCCCGGTAACTTTCCCGATAACTTCGTCCGGCACATGGTTCTTTTTCATGAGTGCCCCAAGCCGTGTTATCAGGGAATCGTAATCGGCGTCGGCGCAGAAGACGAGCAGGTGCGAACAGGTCGTGATCTGTTCCTGGTTGTTTGAGACCGCTTTGAGTTCCTCTTTGGTTTTTTTGTCGGTCACGATCCTGATCTTCCAGGGCTGGAGGTTTAAGGCCGAGGCCGAATACCGCACGAGATCCAGAAGTTCGTTCACCTTCTTTTCCGGGACCATTTTCCCGTCAAATTTTTTTGTCGCATACCGCTGCATCACGCAATCTGCAAACTGCATTTTTTCACCACCGTGGTATGATGCGATCATCAGCGGCCGGGCGTAAAGGGTTTCTCCTGAACCGGAGCTCCCTTAAGTCCCGGACCGGGGAGTCCGGGCAATTACCTTATGCTTTCCGGCGCCGGAATGTACCGGGACATGGGACAGTATTTTCGGGGCGACGTGATCCTCGCTTCGGTACCCTTTGATGAGCGGCGCGGTGCCAAGACCCGGCCCGCCGTGGTCGTGGCTGCACGGGAGAACGGGGATGTCTGTGTCTGCCCGGTCAGTACCAGGCCGCCGACCGACGCGTCGTGCATCCCTATCGGGCTTGACGATTTCGCAGAAGGCGGCCTCGATCTCTTCAGCGAAAGTTTTGTCCTCACGTCAAAGGTCACCCTGCTCCGGGCCGGGGACGTGATCGGGAAGAAAGGCCGGCTTGCGGCCGATGCCATCGATGCGATAGGCGAACAAGTGCCGCACCCGGCCGGCTCCCGGAAGAACCGGACGGGTGCCCGAAAGTCCCCAAAAAAATAAGACGGCCGTTTTTGCCGCGACAATACGGCTGGATCAGCAGCCTTAATATTTCCGGCATGGAGGTTTGATGGATGGATATCGCACACCGCCTCAAAGAGATCGAGGATCATGTGGGCAGGCTCTCATCTGTGCAGAAAATTCTCCTGGGGACAGATGGATCGGTCACGCAGCTGCTGGAGTCAGTCACCGGCCACCCGGTTTCAGTACGGACCCGGGAACAGGTAATCGTAAAAGCCGATGCCTGTGCGGCAGAACGCCTCAACATCGCCCCGGGCGATGAGGTGAACCACCGGGTTGTGGAACTATTCGACACAGTAACCGGCGAAGTGCTGGTCTACGCAAAATCCCAGACCCCGGTCGCCCGGCTCGATCCCGGGTTCCGGGACGATCTTATGAAAGCCGATATCCCGATCGGCAGGATCATCGAACGCCACCATATCGAGGCACGCAGGGAGATCCTTTCTGCCAACGTGGCCCCGGTACAAGAGGATATGAGCGGGATCTTTTCGATCTGCACAAACGAGCCGCTGCTCTCCCGCCAGTACCAGATCATCCACGGTGGCGAGCCGCTCATTTTTATTGAGGAGCAGTTCCCGTACAATAAATTTCTTGACGAGCGCCGGGTGATTGTCCGGACACCGTCACGTCTCCATCTCACGCTGCTCGACATGAATGGCGGCCTCGGGAGAGTCGATGGCGGGATTGGGATCGCCCTCGACGACCCTGCAATCCTTATCGAGGCGCAGGTAAGTTCGTCGCTTGAGGTCCGTGGCTGCGACCCCGTAACGGCACAACGGATCCGGGACTGTGCCAAACACGTGCTCGCCCGGATCCATGCGGGAAGCAGCGTATCGATCACGGTGAGGGAACACTTCCCGGCCCACACCGGCCTTGGGGGCGGATCGCAGATGGCGCTTGCCACGGCCCGGGCCTGTTGCGAACTGTACGGGAAGGCCATGACCACACAGGAACTCGCCCGGATGGCCGGGCGGGGCGGGACCTCCGGTATCGGGACGGCCGCGTTCGATCACGGCGGTTTTATCATTGACGGCGGGCACCGGTTCGGGCCCGGCTGCGAAAAGACCGGGTTTGCGCCCTCCTCCGCGTCAAAAGGCGTACAGCCGCCGCCGGTTCTTGTGCGCTACGATTTCCCCGGTGACTGGCGCATCCTGCTTGCGACCCCGGCACTCCCGGAGGGGGCGAGCGGGATACGGGAGGCCGGGATCTTCCGGACCTGCTGCCCGGTGCCGATAGAAGAGGTGCGGGCGCTCTGCCACGAGGTTCTCATAAGGATGCTTCCCGGGATTGCCGAGCGGGATCTCGACCTGTTCGGCACATCGGTCAACACTATCCAGAAACTCGGGTTCAAGAAAGTCGAACTCTCCTTCCAGCCAAAAGAGACTGGCGGGCTTCTCGACGCCATGCGTGCGGCCGGGGCGGCAGGTGCCGGCATGAGTTCGTTTGGCCCGACCCTGTACGCGATCGGCGATACGGGGATGCAGGATATCGAGCGGGCGGCCCGCTCTTTTATGGATGAAAATACCCAAGGGGGCACGACCCTGATCACTGCCGCCAAAAACGAGGGCGCTCTGGTCCGTGTCACGTAGCGGGTACATATCTCCACCGGCTGATAAAATTACCGGAGGGACATTATGTATCGCCGGGACGGAACCGTTTTGCGGGGACGAGGATCTCAAAACGCGCCCCGTGCCCCTGCGTCGGTCTCCCGTATTGTAAGGCCGGTGAGCGAAAGGATCTCTTTTGACAGGTAGAGGCCAAGACCGGTCCGGGTGCCGACCCCTTTTAAGAAGATCCGTGTCTTGTCCTGTTCCGCGACGCCCACGCCATCGTCTTCGATCGTGAGGATCCCCTGCACCTCTGCCTGCGAAAATGCAACCCGGATCCGCGTCACGTGGTCGCCATGGAACTTTGCGTTCTCGAAAAGGTTATAAATCACCTTTTCGAACATCGGATCGGCGTAGATTTCGAGGTTCGGCAGGGCGTTTTCCAGCTGCACGCTCCCGGCAAACACGTCCGCAGCAGAGCGAGCCGCAATTGAACGCACGTCGCACCATGTGGGCGCGGAAACCCCAATCTGCTCGTACTCCCGTGTGATTTCTAAAAACCGGGTGACCATCCCGACCTGCCGGGAGATCTTCTGCACGTACTCGTACTGCTGCGAGCCGGGCGCAAGGGAATTCTCCAGCAAAAAGAGGTAACTGGTGATCGCTGTGATCTGGTTGAGGATATCGTGCCGGGTGATGCTGGAGAGCAGGTTCAGCTTGGTGTTTGCAGCTTTGAGCGCCTCCTGCGCCAGCTTCCTTTCTTCGATCTCCTTGTCGGCAAGCTGCCGGGTCGCCCGGTACATCTTTACCTGGCTTGTCAGGTCGTGAATATCCTCGATCACGATCAGGCCCAGCCGTTCGCCGTTGCCATCGATCGGGATGACCGAGGCGTGCTCGGCCAGGAGTTCACCGTTCGGGAGGGGCGCCGGGATGAAGTGGGGATGGAACTGCGAAGAGAAGACTGCAGCCGGGCCGCCGGTAAAGACCGGGTCGATCCGGGATGTATATACCGGGCTTGCAAGGTTCGTGAACCGTTTACGGATATCGGATCCCGCGATCGCGTCCCGGGCGATCCCGGTCCACTGCGC
>JBAZHU010000187.1:0-3755 GCA_041652215.1 Methanoregula sp.
AATGCTGCCGGGTTCCTATCAGCTCTGGCCCGGGGCGGGGTTATGATCATCTTAATCATCCTGCTCCAGGGGATCTGGCTGCCCCTGCATGGCTACAGTTTCGAATCGACCCCGTTCTGGGCCGGGGTTTACATGCTCCCGCTCACCATCGGTTTTGTGGTGATGGGTCCGCTCTCCGGGATCATCTCCGATAAGTACGGGGCCCGCTGGATCAGTACGTTTGGCATGGTACTGGTGGGGATATCGTTTTTGATCCTCGCGGTCCTGCCCTATAATTTCGATTACCTGCCGTTTGCGCTCGCCCTCTTTGTTATGGGTGTCGGGAACGGGATGTTCTCCTCTCCCAACGCGGCGGCGATCATGAACTCGGTACCCCCTGAGCAGCGCGGCGTGACCTCCGGCATGATGTCGACGCTGATGAATTCCGGGTTTGTCCTCTCTATGGGTATGTTCTTTACGATCATCGTTGTGGGTCTCACGAATACATTCCCCCCGGTCCTGTCGTCGTCGCTTGCGGCAGTCAGTGCCACGCAGCTTGCCCCGGCGCTCGGGGCGATTCCCCCCACCGGCGCCCTGTTCGCGGCATTCCTGGGCTACAACCCGATCCAGATGATCCTTGCCGGGCTCTCCCCGGCCCTGCTTGCGACCGTCGCCCCGGCTACCCTTGCCACGCTTACCGGCGCGGTCTGGTTCCCGACAATGCTTGCCCAGGCGTTCATGCCCTCGCTTGCCCTCTCGTTCTACATCGGCGCCGGGATCTCCTTTGTCGCGGCGCTGCTCTGTGCGATGCGGGGGGACAAGTACGTGGAGGAGATTGACGGGGCCGGCCGGAACAGCGGGAGGGCCGGTATCGATCCGCAAGAGGTATCCCGAGGGAACGTGAAGTAGGAACTGTCTGCATAAGAAAAAGGAGGATTGTCCAATGACAGAATTATTGCTCGGCCGGATCCTGATCGCAACGGATGGCTCGGAGAAGAACAGGGCCGCCCTTGACGAGGGAATAAAGATTGCCCGTGCGTGCGGGTCTGTTGTGTACGCGGTATATGTGATTGATACCGGCACGACGTTCTCCTCCATGTCGGGGGAAATCCCGCATGGGGATACCTACGGGCTTTACAAAACCGAGGCAGAGCAGGCGTTTACCCGGATACAATCCCTGGCCGGTGAGGTGAAAGTTGAGACATCGATCCTTGAGGGGCGTCCTGCGGCCGAGATCGTGAAGTATGCCGTTTCAAAAAAGATCGACATGGTAGTGATCGGCACGCAGGGAAAAAAGGGACTGGAGCGCCTTCTCCTCGGGAGCGTAGCAGAAGAGATCATACGCTCTGCGCCCTGCAAGGTGCTCGTGGTAAAGTAACCTGTCTTTTCCCTTTTTCACCCCCCGTAGTCTGGTCCTGATTTCGCGGGGAGCGTTTCATTGTTTTATAACCCGTTCTGGATATCTCGCGTCTGTGGAATTCCCCGGGCAATGCACGATTATTCATATACCGGGATATTTTGGGGATTATATGCCTCCCGGATAAAAACAAAAGAATTTTCTTATCCTGCTACCAATAAAACCTACTCGGCAAAGCAATCGCTGGTATTTCCTGAAGTTCCGGGAGTTACTACCTGATCCACGGAACCCCGGCGGATCATGTGAGTCGGACTGCATGCCGGTAAAATGAGACAGGAGGGTGCAGATGATCTTTTTTACGGTTCTGGTATTCACCTGTCTGGTCTCTGCATTCATATCCTGCGCACTTGGTTTTTTTGTCCTTGGGAAAAATTCCTCATCTGAGGTCAACCGTCTCTTTTTTGCCATGATGCTCGGCGCGACCTACTGGGCGCTCGGGGAGTACCTTCTCTGGACTGCTGGCGGAGCCGACGGCCTTCACTTCTGGCTCAAGGTAAGCGCGTTCTGGCCGGTTGTCATCGCGATTTGCATTCACTTTATTCTCACCTTCACCGGCCACCCGTTCTCAAAAGCAAAATATCCGCCGCTCATGCGTGCCCTTCTCTACATCCCCGCACTGATCATATCCCTTGTCGGAATATTTACCGACGAGATCTTCACGGTGGTCTACCAGCCCGATGTCGGGTGGGAGTACATGCAGGTCGATCAGAGCCCGGTCAATCTGGCCGTTGGGATCTATATTCTCGCAGTGCTGCTCTGGGCGATGTATGTAACGGTCACCACATGGCAGCATGCAAAAGATGAGAAGATCCGGCACCAGATCAGGCTGGTCGGTATCGGGCTTGCGATCCTCATTGTCTTTGGCTACCTATCCTGGGAGGGTATTCCTCACTCCGGGATACATATCCCCAACGAGATCTTCATCGGGAACGTGTTCTTCTCGCTTATCATTGTATATGCGATCCAGCGGTACGGGCTCTTTACTCTGAGCCCGGAGACTGCCGTCCCGGATATCCTGCGGACAATGCCGGATGGTGTTGTCATTGCCGACCCGGAGGGAAAGATCATTGTTGCGAACGCTGCGGCGGCAAAGATCTTAAAAATGTCCGAACAGGATCTGCACGGGTGTCTGATGCAGGACCTTTTCCCCGTGCAGGTATGCACAGCGATCCGGTCGGCGCTCCTTTCCACGGGGACGGTCTCCGATCTGGAGGCCGTCCTTACCCGGGGGGAGTACTGCGTGGCAGGTATTGCCGGGACGCTTGTGCGGGATCCGTCCGGGAAGACTGCCGGATTTGTCCTGATCCTCCGGGACATCACCGATCGTAAATCCGGGGAGACTGCCCTGCGCGTTGCAAACGAAAAGATTTCCCTCCTGTCCCAGATGACACGGCACGATATCAGCAACCTGGTGACGGCCCTCTCCGGCTATCTGGACCTGCTTAAAGAAAAAAATGACACCCCTGAGAACGGCGCTTACCTGGCCACCTGCACCGGGATTGTTGAGAAGATCTCCCGTCATCTCCAGTTCTCCCGTGAGTACCAGGAGATAGGATCTCACCAGCCGGCCTGGCAGTTGCTGGACTGGCTGATCGCTCGTGGCATAACGGCGTTTCCCCACGAGGGGATTACGATCACTACGCATGTTGCACCCGTTGAGATCTACACAGATCCGCTTGCGTTTAAGGTCATGTATAACCTGTTCGAGAACGCGGTCCGGCACGGCGGGCATATCCGCCGGTTTGAGGTATCGACACAGGAACAGCCCGATGGAACGCTCCTCGTGATCTTCGCGGATGACGGCGTGGGTGTCAGAAACGAGGATAAGCCCCGGATATTCGATTACGGGTACGGCAGCCATACCGGGATTGGTCTCTCTCTCTCCCGCGATATCCTGCTGATGACCGGTATCCGGATTGCCGAGACCGGGACGGCCGGGAAAGGGGCCCGCTTTGAGATCAGTGTACCGCCCGGTGCATGGAGGGCGGCCCGGTTGAGAACCTGGTAACTGCCGGTGTATCGCTTTTTTTTAAATATCGTAATTTTTGCAGTTGGATTTTATGCCTGATCTTTCAGCCATGACAGTAACGGGGCAATCTGGCATACGGCGCACCCCTTTAAACGTGGGGCGTCTATTCAGTACGTGATGACGGTTTCTGCGTGGTATACCCCGCTTCTTATCGGGATTGATGTGCTCGTAATGATCTACGGGCTCCGGGTTGCCTTCACGGAGAAGAAAACCTATGGCTGGTTCCTTGCGCTTGCGTTCTTTTTGTTTGGCGTAAAAGAGATGCTGCCGTATAACGGGGTGGATCTGCCCAATCTCATCGCGTTGGGTCTGTCCGTGGCCGGTCTCGCA
>JBAZHU010000188.1:0-3755 GCA_041652215.1 Methanoregula sp.
GGTCCGGAACCCGGCATATCTTAAAAAAAAGTGCAAATGAAATTATTATTTACGATCTTTTTTAATCCCGCAGGCAATGAGCATCGCAATTCCGAGTGCCCCGATTACGAGAACTGCCGGCAGGGGCGACTTGGTGGTGGTGGGTATCGGGGTAAATGCAACAGTCTTTACGGCAGTTGTGACCTTTTTTGTGACAGTTCCTGTAGGCACGGTAGTCGCAGTCGTCGGTGCTACGACAGTAAAGGTGATGGTCGCAATGGAACCTTTTGCATCGGCAAATTTAACTTCATAATTGTCCGGCTGCGTCACGGAAATGGTCTGTGAAAACGTCCCGTCACCGGTCTGCAGCTTGTTTTCCGTCCGGATATACTGGGGGCCGAATACCCGTCCGGATGACTGGCCGTCGACCTGGATCTGTATGCCGTTATTTCCCCCTTTCTTGAGGGACCCGGCAATCAGGAGCGCGTCGGCCAGGTTCTGGGTTGTCGGGGAGGTAAGGGTAAGCTCGCCGGACCGGTCGGTAAGCGTCACCAGCTGGCTCGATGTCGAGTCGGAACGCATGTCCGGCACAACACCGCTAAACTGGATCTCAACCTTGTACTGGCCGCCTTTGTAACCCGTGGTGTCGAAAAGCTTGTACTGGGTGGCTTTATCAGCCTGGATGGTCATGGCCTGACGCTCAACTTCGGTTGCCGTATACTGGGACTGGTAAAATACGAGGTCGAAACTGGTTCCGGCCGGGAAATCAGAATCGACAGCGCATTTCAGGGTCTGGCCGACCGGGATCGTAGTGGGCGAACAGTTCAGGTACATGCCGTATGCGGATACCGATCCCACAAGAAACAGGGAGAACAGGAGAATGAGCGGAAGAAACTTACTCATGATTACATGGTCGAATGTGAAAAATTAAAAAGGTTCCCCCCGCTCTTTCAGGAAGTCCAATCAGACCAGATCGATAAAATTCCTGAGCAGCCGCAGACCGGCCGACCCGCTTTTTTCCGGGTGGAACTGGACGCCGTACACGTTGTCCCGGACAATCGACGATGCAAAGGGGACGATATATTCCGTTGTCGTGAGCGTATATTCCGGCGTCGTATCCGCATAGTACGAGTGGACAAAATACACGTATTCTTCCGGCGCGAGTCCGGAGAGAAGCGGGTTATCCTCTTTATTGAGCCGTATCGTATTCCAGCCCATGTGGGGCACTTTTATGCCCGGTACATGCGGGAACCGGCGCACGCAGCCGGGGATAAGCCCGAGCCCCCGGTGCGTCCCGTGTTCTTCGCTTGAATCCATGAGCATCTGCATGCCAAGACAGATACCCAGGAGCGGCACTTCTTTTGTGGCGGCGCAGACGGTCTCCTTGAGAAGACCCAGCTGGTCCATACCCTCGTGGAAGGCGCCGACGCCCGGGAGCACAATCCCGTCTGCCGCTGCAATCTCTTCTGCATTCCCGGTGATGGTGGCACGGGCCCCGGCGGCTTCGATCCCGCGCATGACACTCCGCAGGTTTCCCAGGCCGTAATCAATGATGGTGACGTTCTTTCCCATGTACACCCTCCTTTAATCTCCACGCCCCGCTTGCGATCCAGTCGTCCGGCAGCCCTTTTGCCTGCTGCCATGCGAGAAGTCGGTCCTGCCATCCTTTCCAGAGCCCGGCAAAATCGGTCTCGATCATGTGGATCAATGCCATATCACTGGACGGGCACATGAAACATCCGATCCGATCCAGCCGTTGTTCGTAGAGCCGGTTGTAGGGCGCCTCTTCCCTGAACAGGTACAGCCAGACGTGAAGTGCGGTCCAGTCCTGGATCGGCGCGGCGGAGACCTGGACTTTTACCGTCGGGTTTCTCCAGACCCGGTCGCTTTCTGCCCGTGAAAGGGATTCATACCGGCGCTGCCCGATAAAGGAAAGACACTCTCCCCAGGTCGAGCGGATGGTCTCTGCGACCGGCAGGAGTTTGCAGATGCTGCAGCACCAGCGGGCGTTTACTGCCGGAGGTCCCTCGCGGGCAAGCGTCTCATCAAATTTTGTTGAGGTACTGGTGCGGATAACTTCTGCATTGTATTTCTGCTGTACCGCCTCCACGTTTGCATAGGTTTCGGGAAATTCAAGACCGGTATCGGCAAAAAGCAGCGGTACGTTCCCGAGCGCTTTTTTAACGACCAGCAGGGTTACGAGGCTGTCCTTTCCTCCTGAATAGGAAACCGTGGGCTGGAGGGGATACGCAGCGGCGACGTCTTTTACAAATCGCACCGATTCTGCTTCTGCCTGCGCCAGTACGCCGGCATTTGCCCGGACGGCATCCTGCCAGGTTGCCTTCCCCGGCACGATCGCCGAGGGGACATTCCTGCGGTTGCGGACGACCTGGCCTTTTTGCATCGCCCGTGCCTCTTCTGCACCGGCCTTTGCCCGGCCTACGGCAATACATTCCCCGCTTTCGGTGACGACAAAAACCTCGTCCCCGGTACAAACGGCGTCGTCTAGAGAGACAAGACCGGGCCGCAGGACGCTCATGTTCTGGTCGCGGATGAACGGTGCGGCGCTGTCATCCACGACAACAACGTGTTTTGTGGGTTTGAAAAGAACGTATGCCTCCGGCCGGGGGATCGGTTCCCAGCGACGCTCTTTTGGGATATACCGGATGGAACCGGCAATTCCGCCGCCAATGACAATCTCTTCCATCCGGTCGTTGTCCGGCACCTTGTTGAGGAGGACAAGCTGCCCATCAGGAACAAGCGGCGCCCCGAAATGCTCATGAAAGATACTGTTGATGAGGGCAATATCGGCGGGAAACGCCGGTCGTGCATCGCCTGGAGGGGTGAGCGGAACCTCACGGGTGGCGGCCCCGCAGGCACAGGTTTTTGCAAGGACCGGCGTATGGCACTGGTCGCACCAGCGCAGCAGGATTTTACCGAGGTAGGACGGGTGCATTCCCACATTTGTTCGCGTTTGTCCGTTAAAAGGCTAGGCGCCGTTCCCGTACTGCCCGGTGGGGGTTACGACCGGATCCGATCTGGCATTTCGGGAGGTTTGATAAGTCCCGGTTCTCCATTTTACTACTGTGATACGAGACAACAGGAACCCCGGGTATCCCGGAATTTTCGGAGTGTGATTGCGGGTGACGCCTGACATCTGGCTCTTTGCAGCAGTCTGCCTTTTTATTCTTGCATTCTGCGCAGCACTAAAGGTCATTTCCGGCCCGACCCTGCCTGACCGGCTCATTGCGGTTAATATTGCCGCTACACTAGCCTGTGCAGGGGCGCTTTCTCTTACGGTGTCTGTGGGAAACCTGCTCATTACGGCACTTGCGGGACTGCTTGCATGCATCGTATTTGCAACCACCATCCGGGTCTCCCAGGTACACAAGAGGGATGCGCCATGATCGAATGGATGGTTGATGCACTCCTGTACATTCTCCTTCTTGCCGGCATCGGATTTGGGGGAATCAGCGTCATCGGGCTGCTTATCTTTCCGGATATCCGGAGCAGGGCCTTTACCGGCCAGCGGGCCGGCATTCTTGCGGTTGCCCTTGTTACCGCAGCCGGGATCTTTTACGGCCTTTACCTCTGGGTTATTACCGGCGGAATACAGTACCTGCTGTTTGTGCTTGCCGCGATCCTGGTACTGGTTCTTGTTATAATCCTTAACCGGTTTGCCGCAGACTCAATCTGCCAGACACCCGTCCCGGTCCCGCCTTTACCTCCAGAAAAAGAAAACAATTCATAACTTTTTTTCTCCGGGAAAATCACGG
>JBAZHU010000189.1:0-3745 GCA_041652215.1 Methanoregula sp.
CGATGCGCTTGCCGCGTCCGTTTCTGCTGCCGGTCTCGATCTTGCGGGCGGGCTGCACGGTGCGGAACATGCACTTATCGCGCTCATGCCCCTCTTTGTCCTCTGCGACCGGTGGGATATCGGCGGTCTTTCAACGCCTTCGTTTGGCGAGAACGGCGAGCCGACCATTTTCGTGTATGACGGGTACGAAGGCGGCATCGGCCTTGCGGAGAAAGCATTCTCGCTGCTGCCGGAATTATTTTCTGGCACACACGAACTGGTGCGCGACTGTCCGTGCCAGAAAGGCTGCCCCTCCTGCATTTATTCCCCCAAGTGCGGGAACGACAATGTCCCGCTCGACAAGGAGGCAACGGTTGTAATTCTTGCCGGGTTTGGTGCAGGGACCGGGAAACCTGAGACTGCCCTGTGCACAACCGGGCCGGAACCGGTTTTACCGTAAGGCCCGGGTCGGCGATCCCGGTTTTTTTTAAAATTTGCTTTGTAGAAATGCAATTTCAGGAAATATGATTGCCCCCCTTGCGCCAGCCCTGCCCCCGTTGGGGGCGACCGTTCAAGTTCATGCTTTCTGCTGATGCGAACGCATTTTCCGGCCGGTGGGCGTCTGATTCAGATGGTGCAGATGCACTCAACACTACCAACGCCAGTTCCTGGAACGGCGTGAGAGTATAAGCCGGCGCGGGAACGGCCCAACAGGCCGCATTTATTTTTCTTACCTCCTTTTTTTCCTGGTATCTTGATTGTGCACTGGGCGGGTCGTTTTATTCCCGTGACCTGTCATTCATCCCATAAACCATCCCTGGGGGGTATCTCAAATCCGGGCCCGTCTTGAGCCCCGATTAGCCTTTTCCGGATCCAAAAAAGCCCGTATAGGGCCCCGTTTTAATCGGGGCTTAAATTTGGATTATTTTTGCAATCGGACGAAATATACGGTTCTCATATTGGCGTTTTGGCGGCAGTTCTCAATCAAAACGGGGAATTGGCTGTCCGGAAAACGAGGGGCTCAAAAACACATCTGGCGGACGATTAAAGGGCATTATATGGGGCCTGGATTTAGGGTGTTTTGGCAAAACACCCTAAAAAATCCGCCTGATTTCCTGCACCCCAAATCAGAGGATATTACGGCCTTTTTTTGCCGATCGGACCCGGGAAAACGGAGGTTGAAACCACGGCGATACCGGACAAACAGGAGCAGGTGACTGCCGGACCGGTTCCGGCGGCGATCTTAAAACCCGGGAATTCCTTATTCAGGAAAAGGAAATCGCAGGTAAAATGATTGTCTGTAATCTCCACAGGTGCTTGCAATTTTTCCTCTTTGTGGTTTTCTACAGAGCAAAAAAATGAGAACTAACAACAAACACGCAGTAAAAAATTAAAAAAATCAGTCCACGAGCACGACCCGGCTCTCCGGTCCCGGTTCATTGTCATCGAAGACGAACAGGTCGTCGATTGTCGCGTGCAGGGCCTTTGCAATATCGTGCGCGAGTTTGAGCGACGGGTTGTACTTTCCCTGTTCGAGAAAGACAATCGTCTCGCGCCGCACGCCCACGATTTTTGCGAGTTCTTCCTGGGTCAGGGAGTACCGGGCCCGGTATTCCTTTATTTTTGTCCGCACAGTATCTCACACTCCATAATCCCGGATGGTCTCAATCGACATCGCCTTTCTTGATAAGGTACCCAAGGATAGTCATTGCCGGGATCATTAACATGAGCTCCGAGATGCCGAGTGCATCGCGCGAACTCAACTGTAGCAATCCGCAGTAGTCCAGCCAGAACAGTACTGCGATACCTCCCGCCCCGGCCAGCCACGCATACGATAGACTGTATGCACAAATTTTCCTTAGGCGTTCGTCAGATTCCGGTTCATCGTCCCCGCGCCATGACCGTATGATCCCGGTAACTAAGAACGAAATCCCCACACCGATAAGGAACGCAGGGATAGAAATATCCCCAGCATGAAGGATAACTGCCACGACACCGACAACTATGGCAATTCCGCCGGAAATAAGGAAGTAGAGATCTTTTTGTTTCATAATACATCTCCTGTTTTGACTTGGTTTTATCAGGTTCATACATCTCCCTGCCTGTCGTAATACCATGCTGCAAAAAGGAGCACTGAGCCAATGAGATTGAGATCGCTGTTTCTGAGTCTCATGAGAATTACCTCACATTTTGTTATTTATTTCTAACACATCAATCTATATTAAAGTTATCTATTTCTAACACCTGCCGGCAAATGGGCTCCGGGTCCCTCCCCCTCGTATGCCCCTGCACCCTTATGTGTGATGGCGTATCAGGTACGGGTACACGTATGCCCCGCCCCCCTCCCTTCCAGGAGATTATCGCCCGCTCGCCGCTCGTTTTTGTCATCGGTGTCGCCGGCGACAGCGGTTCGGGGAAGACAACGTTTACAAACGCCATCCGCCAGATCTTCGGCCCCGACCTTGTCGCTACCATCACGCTTGATGACTACCACAAATACGACCGGGCGGAGCGAAAAAAACTCGACATCACCCCGCTCCACCCGGATGCGAATAACCTCGCGCAGCTCGAAGCGGATGTGGCGCGGCTCAAAGAAGGCCGTGCAATCCAAAAACCGGTCTACAACCACGCGACCGGGTCTTTCGATCTCCCGGTTCCGTTTGCATCGAAAAAGATTATCATCCTCGAAGGGCTCCACACGCTTTTTACCCCCCGGCTTCGGGAACTCATTGACTTCTCTGTCTTTGTCGATCCGGACCGTGAGGTCAAGTACGCGTGGAAGAAAAAGCGGGACACGAAAAACCGGGGATACACCCCAAAAGAAGTTGCTGAAGAGATCGAGCGGCGTGAAAAGGATTACGAGGAGTTCATCGCGCCACAGCGCTGCCTTGCCGATGCCGTGATCCGGATCGGTGCATCCCGGTACGGGAAAGAGAAAGGTGCCTCTGCAAACATCTACCGGATTTCCCTTCTCCAGCACCGGATGAACCGGGCGATCGCCGGCGCTGCCGACCTCACGATCGACATAAACTCGCTCCTCCTCTTCCACGACCGGGACTTCTCGATTGAGTTCTCGACAGAAAACGTGGCCTGCGAGCGGATGCGGGCGCTCACGTTCGATGGCGAGATGAACTATGAAACGGTAAGAAAACTCGAAAAGAGCATCGAGCAGCAGACCGGTGTCCACCCGATCACGCTCTTTGAGAACCGGGAAATCATCACCGCGACCGATCTTGTCCAGCTCGTGCTCTCGTGGCGGATCATCCACCGGCGGATTTTTTTGCAGGATCGGGGCTGATAGATTTTTTTGCCGGGTTACCGACTGGGATAAAAACAATTTCTTAAAAAAATCCACGACCTGATTTCAGGACGCTCTTCCTGGGTTTACACCCCCGTAAGCTTGAGGCATCCCCCGGCTAGCGATAGTGCCATATTGCCTGTACCCCTATGTGTTCCCGATACAGGTAATACCGAGTGCATCGTAATGCGCCCCGTCCCCCTCGGGGGACTGGTGGCACGAAGAGGGGGGCTGCATATAAAAAAAAACAAATTTCTCCAGAAGAGCAGGAAAAAAATTATTCCGCAATCTCAGATTTGACCGATAAAAATACCGGGCCCCTGACATCGATCTTCTTTTTGTTGTCGGTTACCGCTCGCATCGCGTACTCTTCGATTTTTAAGTTGATGTCGCTCGGATGTTTTGCCATCTTGACCTGCACGAGCGTCCCCTTCCCGCACCGGGCAGCGAGTTCAATCTCCGCTGCCG
>JBAZHU010000190.1:0-3725 GCA_041652215.1 Methanoregula sp.
TGTCACTGCGTACTCGGATACAAAAACGCTCATGCGGGTGAAGGGCACGGAGCCGTATGCGTATATTCTCAAACCGTTCAACGAGCGGGAACTCTCGTTTGCCATCGAACTGGCCCTTCACCGGTCCTGTCTTGACCAGGAGATTAAAAAGCGCGACACCCTCCTTATGGCCATCAGTTTTGCCATCGAGTGGTTCCTCCGTCGGCACGCGACGATCCCGTCCGGCGATCCCCGGTACGAGAAGAACCTCGAGACCGGGATCATGGAGATCCTTGAACATGTCGGGTTTGCTATCCAGGCCGCAAGTGTCTGTATTTTCCGCATGAACCCGGGGCCCGAAGGAAGGGACGGCGCGACCGTGCAGTACCTGTGGGTCGATCCCGGTACTGAGGGAAGCGGGAAGATCTCGCTCACGAACACGGAGTCGCTCACCTTTACGACCCTTTTGTGGAGTTCGCTTCTCGGGAGCGGCAATGCCATCGCCGGTGACGTAAAAAAGTTACCCGATAGCGAGCGCCGGTTCTTTGAGACCCGGGGAATCAATTCCATTGCGGTGCTCCCCCTCTTCAAGAACGATTCGCTCTGGGGATTTGTGGGTTTTTCCGACACGGTACACCGGGACTGGGCGGACAGCGAGATGGAGGCGCTCCAGATTGCCGGGAATTTAATCGGCGCTGTACTTGAATGATCGGCACGTTAAAAAAAACAGTAATCGTACCGGCGAAATCTCTTCGGCGAGGTAAATGATTGAACCCCGGGTGACTGATGAGACCGTGCCCCAGTACATTGCGATGTCTGCCGCCGCTCCCGGGAGTGTTAAGAAAGATATCGTGAGGGGTTCTCCCTAGTTTGCTCTGGAGAAAAACTCAAAAGGGGAAATATTTGCAGGAACCGGATAAGGTTACAGACAATCGTTTTATTGGCGATTTCCTTTATCTGAATGAAAATATTCCCCGGTTTTTAAGATCGCTGCCGGACTTTTTTTCCCGGACAGAAAATTGGGTTTCCATGAGTTGTCGTCCCGGATTAACCACGTCATTAAATTATGTTGCCATTTCCTGACGATACGCACCACCGATGCTCTCGTTATTCCAGGATCTGAGGGGGATCACCGGATTGGCGTGAGGATATTCCCGGATCGGCCGTTGATCAGATTCAAAATCACAAAGTTCAATAATTGAAGAATCTCATGCCCGGGCTAAAAAACCACGCTGGATCTCACCCGACAGGGATCATATCATCGCTCCAATCCCGTTGGTTTTAATCCTGCCTCCGGGCACACTTCTGCAAACTTACAACTCAGGCATTCCCTCATAAAAGGCCGGGCCGGGAAATCCGAAAACTCGTACGACGCATTCATCGCCGCAAACTCCCGTACGATCTGTACCCGCACATCCCGTAACTGTTCCTCGTAGAATGCATACGGTCTTGTCGCGCCGGTTTTAAGGAACACGAGCTCGGTGCCGATCTCGTCCGGACCCAGGTTATAGAATTCCTCTGCCCAGAGCACATAGGCCGCCATCTGGAGCTCCGACTCGTATTCGTCATCGTCCCTGCCGGTCTTCCAGTCGGAAAGGACGATTGTTCCGTCCGGCATCTTTGCTGCAAAATCCACCCTGACCGTCACGCCCACGTCGCCGATGCTGAAGTGATCGAACTGCTCGTGCCGCAGGCATTCCCGTTTTGCAAACTCCGGCCATTTTGCAAAAAAGGTGTGGAGGCAGGTCTTCCCGTTCTCTAAAATGTACGTGAAAAACGAGTCCGGGATCTTCTCGCCATTGTGGTACTCGGTGAAGGTTTCGCCACCGACGGCCCGGTAATTCGAGACCTTTTTGGCAAAGACGCTTTCCGCTTCAAAAAAATCCATGGGTTTTTTGTCGCAGGCAAGTTCGATCTGCTGGTCGATGATATCGTGGATGAGCTGGCCCTGGACGACAAACTTTGACGAAAAATTCTTGAGCCAGCGGATCTTTTCCGGAAAAACGACCGCCCCGGTCTTGACGTACGGCGCGATGTACTCGTAATAGTACTGCCGCTGGCACCGGTTCCAGACCCGGTGTTTGGTAAAGGACCAGGTATTGATTGTGAAAAAGAAGGGATCGAGTGCCGGCATAGGGTTCCTGTTGGGGAGGGAAAGGAAATAATTTTTGTATTCCCTTTTGTCATGAAAATTTTGAAAACTTCAGACGATAGAGCAGGCAAACGGAAATTAAGTTTGGAGTGTGAAATTTTCATTGCTTTGGTGCGAAGTCTTTGACTTCATGCGGGTTTTTATAGAAAAACAGGAGACCGTCCATACGCCGGTTATACCGTGCCATCCCGGCCATCCGGGATAACCGCCCGGAAAAAAAGATGGGGAGAGTGGGGGATTAAAGGCCGCTCTTAAAAATAAAAAAAGGGGGAAACTCAGGCCGCACCCGGGGCAGCCTGCGGTACAGGAATTCCCATAAACTCATACAGTGCATCCACCCCGGGCTTGTGGCCAAGGAAATTATACAGGAGCACATTTCCGTCCTCCATGTTTCCCCGGGACAGGACTTCGGACCGGAATTTCATACCGGTCGTCTGGTTTGTCATGCCGTCCTGTTTGAACGTATCCACGATGTTGAGGGCATAGACTTTCGACCAGAGATAGCCGTAGTAACCGGCATCGTACCCTCCCATGAGGTGGCTGAAGCTCGCCGGCTGGTGGGTGCCTGAAAGAGCCGGCTGTCCCCTGACTTCCTCGTATACCCGGTACCATTCATCGGTCACGTTGACCGGCCCGGTTGCCGTGTGGAACTCCATATCCTCAAGCGAGTAGGCCAGCTGGCTGCTGTACTTTATTCCGATCCCGACATCGCGGGCGGCGATGACCCGGCTGGCAAGATCCTGCGGGATTTTCTGCGAAGTATTGGTGTAGTTGCCGGACAACGATTCGAGCACCTGCGGGTCCCAGGCCCATTCCTCCATGGTCTGCGACGGGGTCTCGACAAAGTCCCATTGCACATTCGTCCCGGAAAGGGTGCCGTAGGGTACAGTGGTGAGAAGGTCATGCATCGCATGGCCGGTCTCGTGGAAGAGCGACTCCATGTCATACATCGTCAGGAGCGAAGGTTTGTCTCCCGATGGTGCCGGGCAGTTTGCAACGACCGTGACAACGGGGACTGAATACGTACCGTTCAGGAGCCTTCCCCTGATGTTGGTGGACTCCATAAACGACCCGTATTTCCCGTCGCGGGGATAGAGATCGAGATACAGGTACCCGATGGTCGCGTTGCCGGTCAGGTTTGAAACCCGGTACAGCCGGACTTCCGGGGACCAGACCGGGGCATCTTTTACTTCATCGAACCGGACGCCAAAGAGCGTGCCATAAATCCCAAACATTTTCGGGAGCACGGTGTCGACCGGGAAGTACTCCCGGAATTCCTCTTCATTATAGGCGTACTGTTGTTCTTTCTGGATCTCCAGGAGGTACGTGACATCCCAGGGATTGACCATTGTGTCATTGGGCTCCAGGCCTTTTTTTATCGCCAGGAGATCGCTCATCTCTGCCTGGTTCTTTTCTTTGAGCGGTTCTTTTAACGCGTTGAGGAACTCCATGACATTTGTCGTGTTACCCGCCATACGTCCGTCCAGCTGGTAATCGGCCCAGGTATCATACCCGAGTTCCTGTGCGATCTGGCGGCGGAGGACTATCGCTTCCTCAAGAAGCCGGGTGTTCTTGTCAGCCTGTACATTCAAGT
>JBAZHU010000191.1:0-3708 GCA_041652215.1 Methanoregula sp.
AACGCCTCCCCGAGGTAGCGGACCTGGTCCCAGGTGAGCCCGTAGGTGTTGAGTTTCCACGTCCGGGTCGCACCCGCGAATTCCCCGACGATACCTCGTTTCGTGAGTTCGTCGGAGAAGTAAAATCCCCGGCGCTTGTGGGTCTGGGCCACGATATCGAAACTTCCCGTGGTGTCGATCTTGGTAAGCGAGTGCTTCCTCGGGTACTCGGAGAGGACCTTGCTCCCCCGGATCTGGAGCAGGGCATCAATGAAGTAGTTGGACTTCTTTACCTCCTCGTCCCAGTGGAGCACCCGCTCTTTTACCGTGGGGAACGATGCCATCATCGACAGCAGGGTCCCGCCCATCAGCGTGCACCCGAGCAGTTCCACCTCCTTGATACCGAATTTCCGTTTGGTCAGGTCACCGACCATTCCCGTGGTCCTGAGGGTCTTTGGCGCGAATTCCTCGTTTATGGCAAGGACCCCGGACGGCGCCACCGATGCCATACTCTTGTGTCCGGAGCCGACGACAAAGTCAGCCCCGATCTTCTTCCCGTCAACCGGCTGGACACCGACCGTGTAGGCCCCGTTGTAGAGGAAGGGGATGTCGTACTGGTGGGCGACTTTACCGATCCCAATAATCTCGTGCTCGTTTGCATACTGGTAATCGAAGTGGTCGATCATGACGAGCACCGGGAGCTTGCCGGTCTCTTTTTTGACGTCCTCGATCTTCCGGGCGGTTGCTTCCGCGGTTACGATATGCTGGTCGTTGAGTGGGACTTCCCTGACCTGGCCGCCGGCATTTTCCACCGCGAGAAACTCGGTGTAGTGGGCAAGAGCCGAGACTACCACGCTGTCACCTTTGTTGACAAGCGTGTTTGTCACTGCCTGGAACCCGCGCCGGGCGCCAGGGACGACCCGGGCCTGGTCCATGTTGAGCCATTTCGCGAGTTCTTCATGGAACTCGGCAATCCCGGGCCGGGAGATCTTGTCGAGACGGAACGGTTTGCGGCAGAAATCACAGGTGGAGTATCCGTCACCATATGATATGAGTGCCTTTCTCGCCTCGGTCGTCAACCGTCCCGCCGCCTGGATGGGGTGGATGTTGATGTACTGTTCTTCGCGGGAACGGACATCGAGGGTTCCTGCGATCTTCGTTACTTTTGGCGTTCCGGTGCCAGTCTCAAGGTCTGCAATGATGGCCTTGAGATCGGCGATCTTCTTATTGAACGCTGCCTCCTGTTCGGCATTTAAGCCGGTGGGGACAGAATCCCGGAAGATCCCCCGGATCTCTTCAAGTTCGAAGAGTGCTTCAAATGTCTTCTGTACTCTGATACTCATGGGAACACACCCAAGCCAGGACCCGGAATCGAACCGGGATATACTGATCTGCAGTCAGCCGCGTAGCCTTTCCGCCATCCTGGCATCTGTCGTCATTCACGATTGTGAATCCGACTATACTAGATAACAATCGTGAATATTTATACGTTCTCCAATCGGCGGGATTTTCCTGATCCGTTTTTCCGACGTAAACGTGCATTTTCAGGCCGGATTTCGTATGCGGAATGGATATAATTCACGCACACAAACCATACGCACCAGTAATGGAATAAGGGATTCAGGCACTATTATACTTATTGTGCAAATGAAAAAGCAGTCCCGGGTTCAGATGCCCGGGACTGCGGTGTTTTCCTGTTGTCAATAATTATGCCATCATTACCCTGCAGACCGCAGGGCTGGTGGTTTATTAAAAAGCGTACCTTTGCTGATAGTGCCATTCCATGACGGAGGGCACGGGTAAAGATACTGCGGTCACATTATAACCGGTGCAGCCATGCGCATACACCGGTATTGCAGAAATGCCGTGTGTGGTTGTGTGGAGCCTGTGTGTCTGTTCCCGGGTCTGCCGGAGCAAAGTGAGGTGAGGACAAGGAGGAGTGTCCCTCCATATATGCCGGAAGCAGTGATGCCCCCGGTGTTTCCCCGGTCATTTCGTTCCGGCAGGTGTCCCTCGTGCAACTTTTCTGCGAGAACTGATGCTGCAAGAAGCAGGGTCAGTATCCCGACAATGATCGTGAAAGCCGCGAGGTTTCTTCGTTGCTGTGCCATATCTGTATTTCTTGTTCACGATAGTGAACGGATATACTCTGGCGTGTTTTTATAAGAAACCTGTAATACCGACTGATTTTGCTGCATTTTGTCAGAATAGCATATACTGCCGGTGAAAACCGCCCTCACAGTTCTTTTTCGTAAAAGAGAACGTCAAGCAGCCTGCCCGAGAGTTCACCGACGTTTACAAGCCGGGCGCACTGCACATATCCCATGCGTTCGAACAAACGCACGCTGGGGTAATTCTCACCGGTAATAATCCCGATGAGGACCTGGATGCAGGCTTTTCTGGCCTCTGCTTCCAGGTACCCAAGTGCGGCCCGGCCGATGCCCAGACCGGTGTGCTCCGGCGCGAGATAGATGGTCACTTCTGCAGTCCGGTCATATGCCTTCAGGGACTTGTAGCGCCGGATGCCGCAGTAACCAACCAGGTTTTTGTTTTCTTCGATCAGAAACGACGGGTACTCCGGGGACCGGGTGTCGATACAGCCCGTGAATTCCTCCAAGGTTACCGATGCATCGTGGAACGTGGCGGTCGAATGGAGAGAATAATAATTGTAGATCTGCTGTGCGAGCGGCAGATCCGTCTCCCGCATCCGGACAAACCTGATCAATCCTGCACTCCCCCGCAGCAACCGCACTGGCATGATCCCGCCATCCGCTAAAACATCCTTTAATACCATTATAACCAATTCACATATGTGAATTTACGCATCGGGTGATCTGCGATGGACGGCAGGAACCTCATATATTTCAACAATGCTGCTACAACGTGGCCAAAGCCCCCCGAAGTCACCGCGATCGTGCAGAAGGTGCTGGGAGAGCCGATCTTCGAGCATGGCCGGACCACCAGCCAGGATGCCCTCGATTACGTGGAGGCGGCGCGTGAAGAGGTCGCACGGTTCCTCTCGATTGGGGACGCAACCCATGTCATCTTTACGGCAAACGCCACGGACTCCCTGAATATGCTCATCCACGGGTGGGCAAAACAGCACCCGGCACATTTCCACGCCATCACGACCGACCTCGACCATAATTCCGTACTCCGCCCGCTCCGCACCCTTGAACGCGACGGGAGGTGCACTGTCGGCGTTGTCCCGTCAAAAGATGCCCGCGTGACTGCCGATCAGATCTTTTCGGAGATCACAGATGAGACAAAACTCGTCGTCATGGGGCATGGCTCCAATGTCCTTGGCTCGGTCCAGGACATCGGGGCCATTGGCCGCGAGCTCCATAAACGGGGAATATTTTTTATTGTCGACGGCGCACAGACCGCCGGGCAGTACCCGATCGACCTCTCGCGCACACCGGTCGATGCATTCGCCTTTACCGGGCACAAGTACCTTTTCGGCCTACCGGGGACCGGCGGTTTTTTCATACAGAATCCAGATGAGATTGCTCCCACAAAACAGGGAGGAACCGGTGTCGATTCAAAGGCCCTGTTCCCTCCTGAGGAACTGCCCCTCAGGTTCGAGCCGGGCACCCCCAATTACGTTGGTATCGCGGGGCTCTATGCGGGAATCCGGTATATCACGCGTACCGGGCTTGACGATATCATCAGCAGGACAACACGGATGACCCGGTTTTTAGTTTCTGAACTCTCGTCGATTGACAAAAT
>JBAZHU010000192.1:0-3684 GCA_041652215.1 Methanoregula sp.
ATAACGTACCGTTCCTTTTTTAAACATTTTAAACTCTGGCGGCAGGTGGAGCGGGTGTCGTGGCTGCACACTTTTTAAAAAGGGGCATTTATAGGATCCGGAGAAAATAGAATGGTAGTAGTAGGCTCAAGTCCCCAGTGATACGGTATGATCCCTCTCATTGTTATCGATGCGAAGACAGAGCGTTCTGCCGCTCTCGGACAATACCTTACCGGTACCGGTGCGTACCGGGTGATCGCTTCTGCCTCTCCCGAGGTTACCTTCAGTCGGAACCTGATTGAATCGCCTGCCGTTGTTATCGCCGTGCACGAAGAGGGCAGCAACGGCCTTTTGTTTTTAAAGAAACTGCGGGAACGGGAGATCGACCTTCCGGTGATTATCCTTGCCGCCACGTACGATCCGGACGTTTTTCGCGGGACTGTGGCAAACCGCGCGGAGTACCTGGTCATGGCAGGGTCCGGGGACAGTTGGTACCCGGTGCTCGCGCAGCTGATTGAGAAGGTCTCTGCAATACGGCGGACAACTGATAAAGTGGCATTCCTTACTAAGAAACTTAACCTCGTGGGGAGTGTCACCCGCCATGATGTGCTCAACCAGCTTACTGCGGTCAGCGGCTATACGGAGCTGTTGGATATGGTAGTCGAAGACCCGCAGATGAAATCGTATATAGAAAAAGAGCGCTTTGCCCTGAATAAAATCCGTCGGCAGTTCCAGTTTGCCAAGGACTACCAGAACCTCGCGACCGAACCTCCCACATGGCAGCCGCTGGCGTCCGTGATCCGCCGTGCCGATGACGCAGTTGCCCTCAAAGGGGTTAAAATTGAGGATACCTGCGGGAACGCCGCCGTGTACGCAGATCTGATGATTGAAAAGGCCGTGGCCCAGGTGCTGGACAACGCGATCCGCCACGGCCAGAGTGTCTCTCTCATCCGCATATCTGTGCAGGATGATGAGAACGGTGCGCTGCTCGTTGTTGAGGATAATGGCATCGGGATTCATGCTGCCGACAAGGAGCGGATCTTCGAGCGCGGGTTTGGCAAGCGCACCGGCTGGGGACTGTTCCTGGCCCGGGAAATCCTTGCGATCACCGGCCTGACAATTACCGAAACGGGGGAACCGGGGAAGGGCGCACGGTTCGAGATCCATATTCCCGCTGAGGCATACCGTAAAGACGGTACTGTTAAAGCGGCAACGCCCTGATTTTCGCGCCTTAATCCCGGAAATGCCCGGGAACAGGCCTTCCCTCACACATCCCGTATGCCTACGTAAATGTCTACTTCCGGGTTCTTTTTATCGGTGAACCTGCTGTCATACACCTCGAAGTCGCAGCAGTATGTACGGGGCAGGTCAGATCCCCAGATCCCGCCCCAGACGCCGACCACTGCATCCGGCATCGGCCCCTGTGCCTTGAAATGTGCATAGGTCTGGGCCGGGATGTGCCGGGCCATAAGGCCTTTTGGGAGATTATCCGCTTTTGTCACGCCGCAGCCAAGGAGGTACGAATATTCCCCGGTCCAGTCGGTCATATAGTCCGAATAAATGGCATACATTACCGTGGGCCTGGCCCGGTTGGGGGTACGTGCCACCGCTTTTGTCGCAAGATACTCCTGCCAGCATGCAGGGATGTCCTGAAGGCTCCGTCCGTCGGCGTTGCAGGTGCGCCGTTCGATCCCGACTGCGATCCGGGCCGGGAGTTTCTCTACTGTGTACGGAAGATCGTCCATTACCTATCCTGTTTGCCGGTCTTTCCTGTTAAACCTGGCATTATTGTACCTGCGTACAGGAGCGCAGGAAAAGAGATATCAGCACCTTTTTTAAAATTGTCCCACATATGAGCGTATCACATGTGTCCCCATGCACTGATTCCCTTTAAGCCCGCGGGTCCCAAGAGCCGGCTTGCCGGGATACTTTCACCTGAAGAACGGGAGGCGTTTGCCCGGGCGATGCTCGAGGACGTGATCGCCGCGGCAAAGGATGCAAACTGCAGCCCGGTGATCGTCGCGACCGAACTCTTCGACAGCGATGACATCCAGATCACCATCGCCGATAAGGACCTGAGCGGCACGTTAAACGAGGTTCTTCAGCAATCGGTGGGGTCTCTCCTGATTCTCATGTCCGATCTTCCGCTTGCCACCGGTCCCGCTATAACAAGGGTGGTTTCGACAAAGAGCGACATGGCGATTGTGCCCGGCCGGGGCGGTGGGACGAACGTGATCTTCCTTAAAGAGCCGCTAAAATACCATGTCGACTATTACGGCATGAGTTTCTTAAAGCACATGAAGATCGCAGAGGATGCCGGGCTCTCCTGCGAAGTGATCGATTCGTTTTTGCTCCATACGGATATGGACGAGAACGACGATCTGGTCGAACTCCTCACCCATGGGACGGGTAAAAGCAGGAAATATCTCGAAGGGCTCGGGTTTGTGCTCTCCGCAGAGAAGGGGCGGGTCGGGGTGGAGCGCAAAGCCGCACCCGCTCCTGCGGCCTGACCTTTTTTTTATGGACGAACCTGACAGGGCAGCCCTCCAAAAGACCATCAGCGACCCTGTGGTCCCGGTTTCGCAGAAGATCCGGGAATTCATTGGGCAGTACAACCGGGCAGCAGGGTCGAGTGCCGCCTCATGGCAGGTCTCAAAGGAAGCCTGGCAGCGGTACGAGTTCCTGGGTGACCGGATCCTCAACCTTGCCGCTGCCGAGCTGTTGTTCTGTGGCTCTCCTGCCGGTAACGAAGGCGAGATGACCCAAAAGATGGGGGTAGTTGCAAACGAATCGCTTGCGGCCATTGCAGAGCATAAACAAGTGGAGGTTTCGCTGCTTATCCCGGCGGCGATCGGGCAGCAGCAGGCCTATGGCGATGCGGTAAAAGGCGGGGCGATCGAGGCCTGCATCGGGGCGATCTCGGTATGCGCCGGTTATAAAGCAGCCCGGGTTGTCGCCCGCGACTTCCTGTCCGGGGAGATTGAACGGTACGATCCGTCTGCCAACTTTATCGGACGGCTCCAGGAATATTTCCAGCAGCAGGGCCTGCCGTTACCGGTATATGAGGAGATCTCCCGGACCGGGCCGTCCCATCAGCCGGTATTTACCTTCCGGGTCTGCTCCGGAAAGGACCTGACCTGTCTTGGAAAGGGTACCGGTTGCAGTACAACAGAGGCCCGGCAGGCTGCGGCAAAACGGGCGATGGAAACCCTGACTCACCCCTGAAAACACGACGGGTGGCCAGGCCAAATGAGGGGGGGTCGCACGAAAAAAGGTACGACCCCCCCCCCTTTTATCGGGTCGAATTTTGGCGAATCCGCAGTCACTATTCCTGCACTCCGGCCGGTTCAGTTTTTGTGTTCCTGCCAGTTTTTTTTCGAAGAGAATCCGATCCGGATCCTGCCTGACCCGGGATCGGATTGCACGCAAAAAACGGGCTCGGGCCGGAGGCGTACAAAAACAGGTGCGACCCCCCCACCCCTTTTACCGGTTCCAACTGGTTTTTCCTGGCAATTTTATGACGTAAAAACACCCGTGTTTGGGCCTTGAATTTTCGATCGCTTCAAAGGGGGGGTCGTGCATGATCCGGGTGCGACCCCCCCCATGGGGAAAGGGGCGTCAACCGGTATTTTTTTTGTGCAGGCTGTTTTCATTTTCCCGGTGAATAATTCACCTGTGTTGCCGTACTCCGATACCGGGCTTACC
>JBAZHU010000193.1:0-3668 GCA_041652215.1 Methanoregula sp.
CTCTTTTCCCACACCCTCAAGCGAGGTAAGATAGACCATCGCCTCTTCCTCGCTCTGGCGGCCCAGCCACGTGAGGTATTCGATGAGCGCCTCGCTCAACCGGCCCGGCCAGCCTGACGATGATGAAGGCCCGTTGAGAAGGATCGCGGGATCGAGACCGATACCGCAGATATAATCGACCAGTTCCCGCCGTTCGGCACTCCCCCACCCGCGAAAGGCAAGATCCTTTACATGCACGTGATACCCCCGCCCACCGGAAAAGACCAGTTCGATCTGTTTTTGATCGATCCCCAGTTCACCAGTGAGCATGGCCAGCAGTTTTTCGGTCTCGGTCTTTACCCGGGCAAGCATCTGGTCGTAGGGCCCTTTGACGATATGATCGGCGTCCAGATCGAAGATCAGGTCGGCCCCGCACCAGCCTTTTTCCGCCATGGTTGGCGCATCCGGTTTCTCGTAGTAGGCAGTTGAGTAGTAGAGATGGGACGGAACGAGGTTTTTGATATAATCGAAGAGTTCCGCACGATCGGTAAACCCGATGTGCCGGCGCATCCGCATCTCGGCAGCGCCGGGATTAAAGAGGACAAAACCCCATTCCCGCTGCGCAAGCGAAGACGGGGAGACCAGCATCGCTTTATGGTAATACTCGGCAAAGCGCTGCCGCACAAACTCCGTGGTCGCCGGGTTCATGACATCTCCTTTACCATATAGGGCCCCCTGCGCTCATATCCTTGTCTCCGGTAATAGGGCCGGACGCCGATACCGCTCATGATCGCGACGCGTGCAAATCCTGCCGATTTTGCGATCTCTTCGGCACGGGAAAGGAGTGTTTTCCCGAAGCTCCGGTGCTGCCACTCCTCAGACTCTGCCGCATCAAGGCCGACCGGGACCAGGCTGCCGTAGACATGGAGCTCGCGAACGAGCGCGGCGCCGTGAAGTTCGGGGCGGAACTCGGATGACGGGAACCGGAGCCGGGCAAACCCGATAAGGGAATCCCCCGAAACTGCGGAGATGAAGTGTTCCGTTCCCCCGCAGCACTCGTACCGGATCTCCCGTATTTCAGATTCCACATCAGAGGGAAGTCTCCCGATCTCCCGGCACCGGATGCAGCGGCAGTGCCGGCCCTGCGCCGCAAGACGGTTCTGGGCCAGCTGCCGGAAATTGGAGTGCCGTGACCCGGCCACGATCAGTTTTGCCGGGATGTCGCGCTGTACCCGCGAGAGCCGGGTGTACTCAGGGATGAGCGATTTCGCATACGCGATAAGGTCGATGAGCTGATCCTCATCGTACGGGGCGTACCGCTTGAGTTCCCAGAGTTCTTCGATCTCTGAACCGGGGGTCACAAGAGTCGGGTAGATCTTCAGGAAATCCGGCTTGAACCGGGAATCGGAGAAGATCGTTTCAAACATCTCCCTGTCCGCTGCTATGGTCGAATGCGGCAGGTTGGGCATCATGTGGAACCCGACCTTGATCCCGGCATCCCGCAGGAGCCGGTTTGCCTCCACGGCATCTGCAACAGTACAACCCCGCCGGTTGAAGGCAAGGATCGCATCGTCCACGTGCTGGACACCCAGTTCAACTTTTGTGACGCCGAGATCAAGCATCCGGTTGATGTGCTCTGTTTTGCACCAGTCCGGCCGGGTCTCGAACGTGATCGCAATGCACCGGACAGCGGCAGCCTCGTTAGCCGCCTCGACCTCTGCAACGGACGGCACCGCTGCCGCCGGTGTATTTTCGGGATACACATTCATCGCCTCGATGCACCGGGCGACAAAATCGTGCTGGTACTCCACGGGCCGGGCGGTCATCGTTCCGCCCATCACGATGAGTTCCACCTTCTCAACACGGTGGCCCAGTGTCTCGAACTGCCCGAGCCGGGCGTGAACCTGGGCAAATGGATCGTAGCCGTGCTCGCGGGCCCGTTTTGCGGCCGGTTCCTCACCCGTGTAACTCTGGGGAGAGCCAAACGGGTGCGCCGGCCCGCCCGGGCAGGGAAGGCACTTGCCGTGCGGGCAGGGATACGGCGACGTCATCACCGCTACCGGCGCGACACCCGACAGGGTACGGGTGGGCTTGACAAGCAGGATCCTGCGCAGGGTCTCCCGTTCCTCCGGAGTCGCAGCTGCGAGGATCGATGAATTTTTAGGAACTGCCATGAGCCGGTATTTCCGGCAGACATCGATCTTTACATTAACAATGCCGCTGTCACCGGGGGGCAGGGAGAGGATACGGGAGATGATCTCCCGCAATGCCAGGGCCTCATCCATAACACTTAATGTTCGACTGCGACCTGCGGTGTCGATGCTGTTGCAGTCTCAGGAGAATAGTTCACCACATGCACGTGATGATGTCCTTCAATATGGGTAACGATCTCTTCGCCCAGTGTGAGAAGAGCATCTTTATGGGCTTTTTTATCTTTATGGATATGGACGGGCGATATTTCGAGAGCGTCGTAGCGTTCGGTTTCAATTTCCTCGTTCGTGGTGTTCTCGTAATACTTCCTGATGTGTACCATCAGCATATGCAGATGCAGTAACTCTTCCTTTTGCACACTATCGCCTTCTCTTCAGAAAAGTTATTTTTTCTGTTCGACTGATATACCTTATTGGTGAAATTTATAAGAGAATACATTCACCCAAGGGGATTACTCGCAGGGCTCGCAATTGGGGACGCGTTGGGTGCGCCCCTGGAAGGATCTGCCCAGCCTGAAGCGTGGGTGACAAATATGCGGCCCGGAGGCCGCCATTTCCGAAACGCAGGCCAGTATACGGATGACACGCTGCAGGCACTCGCAGTTGCGGAATCGCTTCTCGTATGCAGGGGATTTGACCCGAATGACCTTGTACAGCGGTTATTTGTCGGGTACAAAAAACGTCCGGAATGGTATGGTCCTACCTCTTCTGCATTTTTTACCCTGGTCACTTCCGGCATCCCGCACGAGCGTGCCGCATGGCTCGTGCACCGGCGCAACCACGGGAGCCGGAGCAACGGGAGCGTGATGCGGGGGTTCCCGCTCGGGATCTTTTATCCTGCCACCAGGGTATACGGGGTAAGTGTCGAATGTTCCCGGCTTACGCACTACGATCCGGTTGCCGCCCACTGCTCCGCGTGGCTCAACCAGATGGCAAGTGAGATGTGCCGGGGCGTCCCCCGGAACCGGGCGTTTATCCACGCCCGGGCCCGGTGCCGGTCTCCTGAAGTGCTCGACCGGCTCGGGAGTTTTGAACGGTACCGGCCCGAACCTGCACTTGATGCAGTACTTTGTTCCCACGCAGCCCTTTCCTGTTTTATGTATGCCCGGACATTTGAGAACGCCGTGGTTTCGGCGGTCAATCTCGGTGGCGACGCGGACACGGTGGGTGCCTGCTGCGGGGCGCTTGCCGGGGCGTACTGGGGGATCGACGCCGTACCGGAGCGGTGGAGCCGGGTGGTCGAGGGGTATGACGATCTGATCCGGGTTGCAGGGTCGTTGTGGGAGACACGGGAAGACCGGGAATAACAAAAATACCCTGCCCGACCCCCCCACCCCCTCCCACGCTTCCCGCATACGATTCACATCCTCAAACATGTCACATAAATTGCATTTTCACGTCAGGGTTTTTTCGGACATGCGGGCGGCTGGTGGCACAAAACCGGATGGACAACCTGATGGTGCTGTACAGAATTCCCCT
>JBAZHU010000194.1:0-3663 GCA_041652215.1 Methanoregula sp.
ATGATCCTCCGCATTGACGATGTCATTGCATCCCAGAAGAGCGCAGCACCCGAAGGCGGCATGCCCCCGGGTGGCATGGGCGGTATGGGTGGCATGGGCGGAATGCCCGGCATGGGCGACTACTAAGTCCCCCTTTTTAAAAATCCAAGCATCTTTTTTAAATTGTGCACTCCCGTGTAAAGACGTGCGCATGTGATCAGCGTTCCGTCTCCAGGACTGGTCGCATTGCAGGAAATGCCCCGTTCCCCCTGTGTCGTATACATCATTCATTATCCCCGGAATGTCAGGCAAACGGCAATCCTTCATGGTATCCGGATATAATTTGAAAAATGGCACTACTGGCTTACGTGCGTAATTTTTCTTTTTTGTGGAATGCGGGGGATGCTGCCCCTAAAAAAGAGAGAATAAGTTTTTCCTTAACAACCGGAGAGTGTACAAGATTTTTTGACGATAATGGTTCCCGTGAGGGTCTTGTTATCAGCGAAGGCGTAGGTAAAAGTACCGGTTTTCTCGCTGAAGGTGTACGGGAATGTTGCGCCCGAAATAATGTCGCCGGAGGTGAACATGCCCTCGTTAGCTCCAATCATCATGATTGCATGGGTGCTGTTGTCATCGTTTACCCAGGTGATGCCGGTGCCCGGGAGCACTACATCGGTCTGGGGAGTAAAGCCGGTCTTTGTAATGTGGATCGTTGTAATCTGGGATGCAGCGGTAACCGTTGGCGTGACATTTACTGGGGCCACTGTCGTAGTTACGTTAGCCACAGGTGCCGTTACATTTGCAACAATGGTCGCCGTTGTGGTTGGGACTGTTGTGTTCTGCACCGCTGTCTCCACAACCGTGGTAACCTGGGTAGTCACAGTGGTGGCCTCAGTAGCCGGAGCAGTCGTTTCTGTTGTAGTCTGTACAGGAGATGAAGCGGTCTGGGTACAGCCGGTGATTGCCACCAGTGCAACCAGAAGGATAATAAATCCCATGAAGAGTTTCATATGGTGTACACATGAAATGTCCATAATTAAATAAATATACCCTTTTTTGTGGCCGTATCTTGTACAGATCCCAAAATCCCCCGCAACGTGAGGTTCAAGGCAACCCCTGCATTATTATAGCATTCATCCGGGCTTATCCCCAATCCGGCATTTTCCCCTGCGACAGGTTAATGACGCCCGGGATGCATCATCCCTCATGAACGACCGGTTCATCAGCACGAACTATCGCACCGACTGCTACCATTGCAGGCAGGTGGCAGATCAGCATATCCAGGCGATGCCCAACCGGGCCGATGTCACCTGCGAAGCCTGCGGGGCGACCCGGGTCTTCGTGCCCCGGATGGAGGACGTGGATGACGCAGGGAAATTTGCCGGACCCGGGCCCTGGCCGGTCTGGTCCCTTGCCGTCGAGGCAGCGTGCCGGAACTGCGGCGTATCCGGGCTCCATGACCTCACGGTCAGCTGCCGGTCCATCACGGTGCGGTGCCGGAACTGTCGGTTCACCCATCTCTACCGGTTCGATCTTGAATACATGGCGGATGAGCCGGCTGCCGAAAGGCCGGCAGGTGTGGTCACGGAGCATTCAGGTACCTGCCCGTAAATCCCGGACAGGAAACCCCGGGTTTACGGCACCTGCGGCGCGCAGGTACCGTACCTGTATCCCTGGTTTTGGATATGTTGCGGGTGAAAGACCCACCCTATCCGGCAGTGCTTCTTCGCTGAATGATAACAGGCCGGATCTGATCTAAAAAAAAGTGAATCCGATATGCGGGGTTACTTCTCTTCCCGCACCATGGCGATGGCTTTTTTTGGGCATTCGTTTGCGCAGATCCCGCAGCCCTTGCAGAACCTGAGGTCGACCATGAGCTCGTCATCGATCGCCCCATCCGGGCAGTACATCGCACACAGCCCGCATTCGTTACACTTCTCCTTGTCAACCACGGGCTTAAACACCCGCCATGAGCCGGTCTGGCCGGCTGCGCCTTCGACCGGCCTGCTCACCGCTAACCGATCGCGTTTCACACTGCTGCTCATGCGCTCATCTCCTTAAATGCGGCATCGGCAGCCTTGACGTTACGCTCATCGGCAAACATCTCCCGGATTGCCAACTTTGCCGAATCGACCGAGACGATCCCAACTTTGGCGAGCGCCCCGAGCACCGGGGTATTCAGGATCGGGCTTCCCGCGACAACGAGATTTTCTTTGAGTGCAATCCCGGTCAGGTCAACATGGGTGGTCGTAAAGCCCGGGAATTCCCGACTGTGTTCGCTGTTGATAAGCACACGTCCGCCTTTTTTCAGGCCGTGCAGGACATCGACCGTCTCCATCACGCTCGTATCGAGCACAACGACAAGATCCGGGTCCCGGATCTGGCTGTAGACCTTGATCGGGTGGTCGTCGATCCTGACAAACGAGACGATCGGTGCCCCCCGGCGCTCCGCTCCGTAAAACGGGCAGGCAGTCGCGTACTTACCGTCATGGAGTGCTGCGATGGCAAGGAGCCGGGCCGCGGTCACGCCACCCTGCCCGCCCCGGGAATGGATTCGGATCTCAAACATGGTTGGTCACCCCGAACCAGAACTCTTCTCCGGTGCGACGCTTCCGGACAAACTCTGCCATGTCATCGTAGGTCACTTCCTGCCCGCCAAGCCCGGCGATCACGCTGAAAACATCGATATGGCATTTTGCCATAATCTCGTGAGCGACGATACCACCGTACCCGAACGAGTAGTCCCGGTCGATCACCACAACCTCTTTTCCGGCGAGGTCGAGCTTCGGGAACGGGCGGAACCAGCGCAGGCGCATGGACCCGGCCTTTATGCCTTCTTTTCTTAAGATATCGATGGCGACCTCAGCCTCTTTCCCAAGAGTGCCCATGGCGATGAGGATCACATCTGCATCTTCGCACCGGTAGTTTTCTGTCGGCCCGTACTTCCGGCCGAACCGTTGTGCGAAATCCTTCTCGGTTGCCGCGATCACCTTTTCCGAATCGCGCATCGAGCGTTCGATTTCCCAGCGGAACTTATAGTGCTGGTCGGGCCCGGTGAGCCCGCCGTACCCGGTCGGGTTTTTAATATCGATCGCGTGGGGCAGATGGATTGGCGGGATAAAGTCCCCGGGCTCCACGGTATCGAGCGGCTGCATGATGTGCGAGAGGACAAAACCATCGAGGTTTACCATCACCGGCAGCAGAACATCGTTATGCTCTGCAATCCGGAACGCCATGAGCGTCATGTCGTAGGCTTCCTGCACGGTCGAAACATAGACCTGGAGCCAGCCGGTGTCCCGCTCCTGCATCGCGTCGGTGTGCTCGGCCCAGATGTTCCAGCCGGGTCCGAGCGATCGGTTTACGTTTGCCATCACGATGGGAAGCCGGGCACCGGCCGCCCAGTTGGTCATCTCGTGCATGTATAAGAGGCCGTGGGCGCTTGTGGCGGTAAACGTCCGCACGCCCGTAATGCTTGCGCCGATGCAGGCCGCCATCGCGGAGTGCTCGCTTTCGACCGGGATATACCGGCTCTTCAGCTGGCCGCTCGTGACGTAGTCAGCGATCGTCTCGACGATCTCAGTCTGGGGGGTGATCGGGTATGCAGCGACAACCCCGGGCAGCGCCTGTTTGACGGCTTTGGCGATTGCCTTGTTTCCCGTTGAGATCTCCTTCATGCCAGCGCCT
>JBAZHU010000195.1:0-3654 GCA_041652215.1 Methanoregula sp.
AACGGACAACGGTAAGTCAGTCGTTGATTATTTGAGAAATCACCTGAAAAAAACAGAATTTTTGCTCGGAACGGCAGTAACCTCAATTGTAAAACATGATGACCATAACTATCATGTTTCCTGTAGGCATCATCGAAAAAAAGTTTGCTATGCCACGAAAGTCGTTCTTGCCGCTCCGGGACGCGGTGGTGCTTACTGGTTCCGTGACGTAGCCACGAAATTACATGTTCGTCATAATTTCGGCCCTATAGATGTGGGAATCCGCGTTGAATTAAACAGGAAGTATTATGACGCTGTCACAGATATCGTATATGACCCAAAATTCATTTTCCGCACAGCGCGCCACGGAGATAAAGTCAGGACCTTCTGTACCAATCCCGGCGGACGGGTACGGGCAGAAAACTATAACAACTTCAAGTTGGTGAACGGTGACGCACTCTCCGGACGGAAAACAGAAAACACGAATTTTGCTTTGATTAATACGGTCTTTTTGACCAAGCCCTTTTCCGATACGACCGAATTCGGGCATATGATTGCCAAACAATTCTTTCTGCTGGGGGGAGGCAAGCCGATCGTTCAGAGGTTAGGAGACTTCCGGGAGGGGAGAAGAAGTTCCATCTCGACATTTAACAGTAGAACTCGTCATTTCGAACTATGCAAGGCAACATATAATGCCACACCGGGGGATATAACGCTTGGTTTGCCCGCTCGTATCATAGACAATCTCTGGGAGTCCTTAAAAAAGCTTGATAAAATAGTGCCCGGGATTCTTCACCCGTCCACCCTATTGTATGCACCGGAGATTAAGTTTTTCGATACGCACTTTATAACGGATGAAAATCTTGAAACGAATGTCAAAGGTATCTTTGTGGCAGGCGACGGCACCGGGAAGAGCCGCGGTATTGTGGGAGCAGGAATTTCAGGGATCATCGCGGCCAGGGGAATTTACAAGAAATACTTTTGATCCTTGGGTTGGCGCCGCTCCGACAGGCCGTCAGTGCCCAAGAACCGCCTTCTGATACAGGTTGCGGAAAGCGCCCTGCGGATCGAATTTCGACTTGAGTTTCTTGTATGCAACCCCGTTGTAAATACGCCAGAATTCGTCTTCCGTGAAGAAGGATGTCGAATAGAGGGACTTGTGGCCACCGAGCTCCTGAACGATACGTTCGATACGGCGATTGAAATGCCCAGCGACCTTGTCTGAAGAAGTCCTGACGCTTCCCCAGAACCCGAAGTTTAGGTAGAGCGTGCCTGGTTCCATCGCAAAGAGAGTCCAGTTCCTGGCGGCGTCAAGTGGGCGCACCGGGCAGATCCAACAAGGTCGGATGTCGATCTCGCGAAAATAGAATTCCATGAATTCCAACGATTTCTCGATTGGGATCTCGACATCCTGGACCACCGGTTCAAACCGCTTGATGGGCAAGTGTAAGACTTTGCGGATCGCATGGATTAGTTCCTCGACTTTCCATTTCCGGTAAAGGGATTGGATTTTCCAGTAGGAGTTGGAACGCAGCATCCAGCGTCCAAGCAGACGGCGCAGCAGGGGATTTTGCATACCAAAGCTCCGTGAACACCAGAACAGTGTCACCGCGCACATTATTTTGATTGCAAGGGGTATCTTTTTAGCAAGGTATTTTGTATGAGAGACGACATTAAGCACGTTGTTTTGATCATAAAGAAAGAGGGTAACAGAGCTCATATTGGTTTGGCCGCCAATCTCAGTTACCCTCCCGAAGAACGGTATTTTGGTAATCCATTTTTCAATCGATGTAAAGGATTTATTGAAGTATGGCAAAGGGTATCCCTGGCCCAGGCTGAGGAGCTGCCCACAGTGCGGGGGGAGGCGGTCGTGGGGCCACGGATATGTGACGCGGTACTTTGATGGTTTTGCTGAGCTGCTGTGGCTGAAGCGGTTCCGTTGTCCCGATTGCAATGCGGTCCATACCTGCCGCCCCGTGGGATTTTTGAAGGCGCTTCGGTATTCTGCCGAAGCAGTGTGTTCGTGTTTGGTCAAAAAGATTACAGAGAACCGATGGGCCGAGGGCATTGCCCGGCAGAACCAGCAGTACTGGCATCGATGCCTGAAAGTGTGGGTCTCTCGCGGGGGTAATGTAAAAGATCCCTCGCTCTTGCATCTCCAATCCTTTCTTTCGTCCAGGATTTTTTCCGTGACAGAATATCTTGCGCCGTTGCGTATGTGAGGGGTTCCCCACCTTCTATTTGCGGCGATTGTTCCCTTGCGGTTCTGGTAAGGGGGGTGAAAATCTACTTTAAGGAGGTTTTCACGATGGACGAAGAAGCAAAAAGAAGGGTGGCACAGTTTCGGTTTGGGGTGATTCACGATTTGATCGGGGACAGGAAGCTGAGCCGGGGAGAGCGGAAGAGGCTTTTGATGGAAAAGTCTGCCTGTATCTGGGAGATTCCATACTCCGAGCGGAGTTACATCCGCGCCTCGACGATCCTTTGTTGGGCCAGAAGGTACGAAAAAGGAGGCCGCAGGATCGAGAGCTTGTACCCGGAAACCCGGAATGACCGGGGAAGACCCCGCGTTCTCGACGACGAAACGATCCTTTCGCTGGTGGAGTTGAAAAGACAACTGAAGGGGGCGTCGCTGCCGGTGGTCCTTCGGGAGGCAAGACTCCGGAAGATCCTCCATCCGGGCATCAAGGTGCATCCCGCCACGATTTACCGCCTGTTCAAACAAAAGGGCCTGATGAAACGGGAAGAAGTTGCCGAAGACCGCAGGCGTTTCGAGGCGGAGTTGCCCAACGATATCTGGCAGTCCGATTGTATGCACGGCCCCCGGATTCTTGTCGAAGGGAAAGAGAGGAAGGCCTATCTGTTTGCCTTTATTGACGACATGAGCCGTCTGATCTGCCATGCCGGGTTCTTTCTCAATGAAGGGGTGGAAAATTATACCGCCTCTTTGCGGGTGGCCCTGGCGAAACGGGGTCTGCCGAGAAAACTTTATGTAGACAACGGCCCTGCCTTCCGCTCTCATCTTCTTGCCCACGCCACGGCGTCCCTGGGGATCGCCCTGATTCATTCCACGCCTTACAAACCCCAAGGCCGGGGGAAAATCGAAAGGTTCTTCCGTACCTTGCGGATGCAGTTCCTGAGCACATGCCCCGAGGGACTTTCTCTGGAGGCGCTCAATGAAGCTCTTAACCGTTGGCTCGACGAGCATTATAACGTCACCATCCATTCCAGCACAAGGCAGACGCCTTTGAACCGGTATCTCAAACATGCCCATCTTCTCAGAGAAGCCCCCAAAGATTTAAACGATTACTTCCGTCTCCGGGTCGCCAGAAAGGTGGATCGGGACCGAACCGTCTCGCTCAACGGCAGGCTCTACGAAGCGCCGATCCCCCTGATCGGAAAGACCATTACCCTCCTGTATCACGAGGGCGATTCCGCAAGAATCGAGGCCTTCCATGAAAATATCTCCTACGGCATGCTCATCCCTCTGGATATGAAGATCAACTGTCGGGTGCGCAGAGAAAAGCATATCCTCAAACTCCTGCCGTCGGAACAAAGCCCGGACCGGGAGGAAGATCAAGTCCGATACAGTGGCGGGAAACTCTTCGGGGAGGTGGAGCATGGGCTATAAAACCTTCTTCGGCCTCCAGAAAGAACCTTTCTCCCAGGACATCC
>JBAZHU010000196.1:0-3650 GCA_041652215.1 Methanoregula sp.
CTCGGTGCAGAACGAACAGCCTCCCGTCGCCCCGTGGGAGCAGCCCCGGGCGGTTTCGAGCTCGCACATCACGTACGGGAAGTCCGGGTGCTGCACGATAATTTTGGCCCCCGCGACACTCCACGGATCGGTCCTGGCATAATCGAAGTGCCCGACAGGTTCGCCCCCGTCAAGGTACCGGTCGAGTGCAACGGCCGGCTCGCCTTCCAAGAGTGCGTCAAACCCGGTAATCAGCTGACGGACGGCTTTTTTCCCGCCCTCCCCGGCATACCCGAAACCAATGGGGCCGCCGATTAGTTTTTTCGGCCCCCGGATCATGTGGCCCACCTGCTGGCACTCGGTGAGCGTTGCCGGCGTGCCGCCAAGGTATTTTCCTGGCACCGTTACCCCCGCGATCATCACGAGCAGGCCGGCCCGGGCCATACCGTTCACGAGCTGCGGGTCGTTCCTGAGCTGGTCGATGGTGAGATACCGTACAGAAAATCCGTGGGTGGCAAGCGCCCCGGCTACGGTCCGGATATAGGGCGAAATGTACGGCGGGACGCCAAGACACGCGGGCTCGTCCACGTACCCGTCGAGGATGACCGCTTCCCGGTTGTTACCCGCATCAGCAGTCATGGCCGATCAGGGCAAGAAGTTTTTTTGCCCACAAAAGTTTTCCGCGCTTGACCGGGTCGACATTTTTGTCGTCGAGGTCAAAACCCACGAGCGTGATCGTCTTCGCGCCGAGCGCATCGGCCGCAAAGACCGCCCGGTCGCCATCGGAAAAACCACCGAAGTTGTGGACGTGCGGCAGCGGTACGCTCTGCGTGGTTGCAACAACGGGGCCGGTAAATTTTTTTGTCCAGTGCCGGAGGAGCGGGATGTTGTCGCCATGAGCATGAACGACTACGAGGGTTCCCTTCGCGTTCATCTCCCGTAACAAGTCGGTCGCCCCGTCAAGATCCGTGAAAACCGCGTCGGGCCGGCACCCGTGCGTGAAGAGGACATCGGCCGCTGCATCGGCCGCAAAGACCACGCTTCCCCGGGTGATCCGACCGAGTTCCTTAAGAAGACAGGGAGCGTTCCCGCAGACCACGACATCGCACCCGTTCGTGCGTGCAGCAAGCAACGCAAGATCGTCGCGGACAACAAGCGTTGCAAGGAGTGCAGCGGCTTTCTCGTCCTCCTCGCGGGAGAAGCCGAAGTATTCGAGGATCTCGCGGTAGTGCGGCTCCCAGAGAGAAAAGTCCATGAAGTCACCTGCACGCGGAAGTCCGGGGCCTCTCCTCTCCGCCTTCACTCATCATTTTTCTTTTCCTCGTTTTCAAGGCCGACGAGGTTCTTGAACTTCTGGAGGATCGGTTCGATGGTGATGTCAAGGAGCGCCACCTTGTCAGAAACGTTCCCGAAGTAGTGGAGCGGAAGGCTTGCCGCCGCCATGTTCGGGTGGCCGCCGGCGTCTCCCATATCCCCGAATGCCTCGGCAAGCGCGTTTCCTACATGCAGCCGGATATCACGGTTCCGGGCCGAGATCACGATCGAGGAGTCGGTGATCCCGTACACGAGCGCCGTGTTCACGCCTTCGAGCGTGATTAAGAGGTCGGCGGCCTGCGGGAGGGCGTCCCGGTTCATCACGTAGCCGACATTCGAGAAGAGGTACCCGCTCTGGATCTTCCGGTTCTGGATCGCCTTACCTATCACATCGATCGTTTCCTGCGACATGGACGGCGACATGATCTTGTCGAGCAGGTCGGCATCGGTCAGCGGGAGGAGGAACCCGGCGTTTCCCAGATCCTGCGGCGTAACGTTTCTCTTGAACTCCTTGGTGTCCGTCCTGATACCGTACAAAAGAGCGGTTGCGACCCTCTTATCGACCGGGATATCAAGCTCCTGCAGGTACTGGGTCATGATGCTCGCAGTCGCCCCGATACCGGGCCGGATATCCGTGAATGTCCCCTGGCCGGCCACATGGTTCCCATCCTTGTGGTGGTCGATGATAATATGGATCTTTGTCTGGGGAGGGATGTCGTTGTTGGCACCCGGGCCCGGGCAGTCCACAAGGGCGAGGTACGTACACTTCTGGAGCGCTTCGGGAGACTCATGCTCCATCTTGATATCGAGCAGGTTCACAAACGTCCTGTTCTCCTGGTGGCCGATATTACCCTCATAAAAAATCCGGGTCGTGAGCGTTTTGGAGTTCGCGTGCCGGGCGATCTCGGCAAGGGCCATGGCGCTTGCGATCGCATCCGGGTCCGGGTTCTTATGGGTGATGATCCCGAGGATACCGTCCCAGCCGGCAAGGAGCGAGAAGAGCCGTTGCGAGATCCGGCTTGCGTGCTGCTTTTTGATCTGGAAGACGGCGGTCTTTGCGACGACCTCCTGGGGGTAGATAACGAGATCCGCACCGGCCGCCGTGAGCTTGCCCCCGGTCACCGGGTCGACGGCACGGGCGATCACCTGCACGGCCGGGTACCGCTTTTTTATGGCAAGGACAGCGGCGAGGTTGGCATCTGCGTCCCCGGTCATCACAAAGGCGATCTCGAACGCCGGCAGGCCAACCAGCATATCGGACGACGTGATGTCCCTCACGTACGCGTCGTACTTCTGGTCGCGGAGGTGGCGCACGCGCGACTCGTCACGGTCGACGACGACCACGCGCTCGTGTTCCTTTGCAAGTTCGAGGATAATGTTGTACCCGTTCGTCCCGCACCCGAAGAGACAGTATTTTATCGGGGCTGCCGACTCGAATCCGGCGGTATCAGGCATGTTAAAAGAAGATGGGCCACGCCCACGTATAAAGAGATTCTCCGGGCATCCGGGCTCGGACCATCCAAAACATTTATTCGGCCGTACCGTCCACATTATTAGGCTACGTGGGTCTGTAGCTTGGTTCGGCATAGCGGCGGACTCTTAATCCGCAGGTCAAGGGTTCAAATCCCTTCAGGCCCGCTTTTCTTTTCCGTGATTATTCTCAAAGAGGGCACGTCATGCAGGATCTCTCCCTCAACGACCCCGTACTTTAATACCCATGAGAAGAACAGTAAAATCCATAAGCACCCGCCGGATTCTCCTCGGGTGAATGCGGGGTATGACCACGTTCATCTTCGACCTGATCATCGGCATGCTCATTATTTCCGGGATCAGTATGGCTGCTCTCGGGTTGTACGGCAAACGGTTTGTTGGACGGATTCCCGCGGCAACCCCGTACGTGCTGCTGATGTTTTTTGCCGCGGGCTGGACTGTACTATATGCCCTTGAGCTCCTTGCTTTTGGCCTTTCAGAAAAAATCATCTGCCACAACCTCCGCTTCCTCTTCCTCCCGTACTTCTCCGTCCTCGAGCTCTGGCTGGTCATCGCGTATGTAAAAAGAACAGACTGGCTCCGGGCGAGATGGGCTGCCATAGCCCTCATCATCCCGGTGACTGCATCAGTCCTCGCCCTCACCAGCGGGTACCACACGCTGTTTCGGTACAATTTCTCGATCGGTACCAGCGGGCCGGTCCCGATCCTCCAGTATTCCCACAGCGCCTTCTTTGACCTCTACAATGCGTACTCCCTTGTCCTGATCGCCATTGCAATCATCCTCCTTGTCACAGAGACAAAAAAACGGGGAACACTCCAAGAGATGCAGACCCTCCTTATCCTCTTTGCCCTCGTAATACCGGCCG
>JBAZHU010000197.1:0-3650 GCA_041652215.1 Methanoregula sp.
GTACCTTGATATCCAGGACACCCGGTACATGACCGCAAACGAGGCAATCGGCCTGCTCGAAGAGATGGCACGAAAAAAACAGGTTGAGATCCCCCTGTATGTCGGCATCGCCCGGGCCGGTTCCAAAGCGCCTGTCGTACGGGCCGGCACTGCTGAAGCCCTCCGTTCCGTGGACTTCGGCCTCCCGCTCCACGTGCTGGTTATCCCGGGGGAGCTTCACGAGATGGAGCAGATATATCTCGCGAGGTTTGCCGGTCTATGCTGATCGCTGCGTGCGGAGACCTCCTCTCCGACGAACTCGATGCCGTTATGGTCACCCCCACGGAGGATACGCCGCTTGGGGCGCTTGCCGGTACTGTCCGGGGCATGGCACGCGCTTATGCGGATGATGGTGCGACGTTCTATGCAGGCGGGGATCTGATCAATGCGCTGGCCGCGTACTATTACGGATCCGGCTGGCTGCACTTCGGTCTTGCATACGGCCTGCTTTCCCCTCCGGATAAAAATCCTGCGGTCTGCCCGTTTGCCGGGCCTCCTGAAACACTCCCGCCGGCCCTTGCTGAAAAACTCGACGAGAAAACACGGAGGTATGCCCGCCTGCTCGATACTGCGTGCGCCTCGGTAGTCCCCGCTCCTGAACCTGAAACGGCAGGGGGCATGTTTGCACGGCGCGTTATTGCGATCGGCGCCTGCTATGCCCGGGGCGGGCAGTGCAGCCTTACATCAGGGGCACAGGAAGAGGCACTCGCACGCTTCAGTTACGGGCACGGGTGGCTGGACGCCGGAGTCCGGGCCGGGCTGCTCGCGCTCACCGGTAACCGGGAGATCTTTACGATCTGACTTTCTCATGCTGCAAAAAAGATTTCTCGTATAAAAGGTGTTTATACTATGCCTCATAACCTTTTAGGATAAAACAGGTGAAGCCTGTAAAGGGGTACGTATATGGAGGGATCGCAGAAGAAATGGCTGTATATTTCTATTGCGTTCTCCGTCGTCGTGCTGATCGTCATCCTTTATTTTACCATCAATGAAAACACGATCCAGTACCTCAAACAGATCAACCCTTGGTTCCTGCTCCTCGCATTTCTCACCCATATCCTGACCATGTGCTTCTGGGCGATGCGGGTGAAAAAGATGTCCGGGTCGCTCGGCTACCCGATTAAGTTCTTCTATTCCTTAAACCTCGTTTTTGCAAACCTTCTTGCTGCGGCGGTCACCCCGGCGCAGGCCGGCGGCGAACCGGTCCGGGTGCACGAGTTATACAAGGCGAAAGTACCTCTCGGGGACGCAACCGCGATCGTGATCATGGAGCGGGTGCTGGACGGAATCGCCCTTGCCGGCCTTGCAGCATTTGCGATGTTTGCCCTCACCGAGCAGTGGAAAAGCCTCGGGGCAATCTCGGAGGTCATGGTCTACATTACGTGGGTCTTCGTTGCCGGGTGCCTCGTCCTCTTCTACCTTGCCATCCGGAGACCTGACGTGATGAAGAGAGTGGCAAACCGGGCCGCCCGCTTCTTTACCCGCAAGTGGGAACCGGCACGGGTTACGGAACTGCTCGAACGTATCGAAAAAGAGATCGCAAACTTCCATGCCGCCGTGCTCAAATTCGTCAGGACCGCAAAATCCGGCCTTGCCTGGGGAATGGTATTTACCCTGCTCTACTGGGTTTCGGAAATCGTGACTGCCTCCCTGATCCTTATGGGTCTCGGCCAGCCGCCCCTCTTCTTTGAGTCGTTTGTGATCCAGCTCATCCTTGCCATCCTGATGATGCTCCCCTTAACGCCGGGCAGCTCCGGTATCGCCGAGGTCGGGGCAACGTCCATGTACGCCCTCTTCATCCCGGCCCCTATTGTGGGTATTTTCGTTGTCATCTGGCGGATTGTGCTCTACTACTTCAATATCGCCCTTGGGATCATGTCCAGCCTCATCATCGTCCGGCGGGAAGCGAATAACCCCCCATAAAAATCGCCTCACTGCGTGCCGACCTCAACCCTTATCATACGACAGGGTGATGTCTTTTCAATGGACACGCAGCAGGTCAGGTGCGGGGTTAAGGGGGTGTTTGTAGCCATAAGCGATGCGGTCACCGTCCCGGTGGTGGTGCTGACCGATGGTAACGGCCGTCTGCTTCCGATCTTTGTCGGGCTCTGGGAAGCGGTCTCCATCAACAGCGCACAGAATAAGGAAGTGCCGCCCCGGCCGTTCACGCACGACCTGTTCCTCGATCTCATGGAGCGGTTCTCGATCTCCCTCCATCACCTCCAGATCGACAGTGTGGAAAACGGGGTATATTACGCCCAGCTCTTCTTTGCATCTGACGGCCATGAGGAATGTCTCGACTGTCGCCCGAGTGACGGTATCGCGGTTGCCCTGCGTGCCGGTGCCCCGGTGTATGTCGACGAGGGGCTGCTTGCGACCGCAGAACCGGGCGGGAGTATCCCGGATATGGTCGATCTTTCTACGTTCCTTCAAAAATAGGAGGGGTTGGTGCCCCTCATAAAACCAGGCTTTTGTTTATTTGCGCCGGCGCTCAAGCTCGCTGAGAACGTCGCTTAAATCAACGTTTGCGGCGCGGAGCGCGACAAGAATGTGGAAGAAGAGATCCGCCGCTTCCTCCGTGGTCCGCTCCGGCACCGCGTTTTTGACCGCAATGATAAACTCGTTGGACTCCTCGCCTACCTTTTCAAGCACCTTGTCGATCCCTTTTTTGTCGGTCAGGAGCCGGCTCGTGTACGAGCCCTCGTCCGGGTGCGCCGCCCGGTCGCAGATAACTTCCCAGAGTTCCCGGATCACCCGGGGATCGACCGGATTGTTTCCCCCGGCACTCATGATTCCTCCTGTGCGAGCAGGACTTCCCCGATCTCAAGGCCACAGAAACGTCGGCAGAGGATGCGTGCTTTCTCGATATTGCAGCCGGTTTTTCCGATTGCGATGCCGAGATCGCTTTTCTTACGTACGAGCACGTTTACCGGGCCGTCCTCTGCGCCGCGTTCGATCCCTGTCACTTCGGCAGGCTTGAAGATGTTGGCAATAAACGCATCCGGCTGCTCGGCATACTCTACCATCTCGATGCGCCGTCCCAGTACGTTCTGGAGCCGTTTTATATTGTCGCCTTTCTTCCCTATCGCAAGACCCATGTCACCCTGCCGGATTACGTAGATCACCCGGTCAAAACGGTCGTCGATCACGCAGTCGAGAGCTGTCGACCGTGTAAGAATCCGCAGTTCTTCAATGTACCTTCGCTCCTTAAATCCGATATTGCGCTCCATATCAAAATCAATCCTATTGTATCCGCGATTTTTTCGATATTCGATACTTGGATATATGCTGGCCCGGAATGAGCCGGATATATATGTGCTGGCTTAAGAAATAATCACACGCTGCTTGGGTAAAAAAGTTTGGAAAAAAGTCTGTGATGGGGTAAGGATGGGGGATCAGCGGAAGTTGTAGGTAATGGACACCTGAGCCGAGACCGTGATATCCCCGGACTGGATGGGAGTGGATTCGGCGACCTTGCCACTTGCTGAGGCCAGTGCGAGATTGTCGTACCGGTTGTAGACCGTTGGGGTGTATCCCTGACTGATGTCTACCGTGTTTGTACCGGTGATCGTGACGTTGAGCGCGGAAGCAACAGTATCGGCATCTGTCCG
>JBAZHU010000198.1:0-3615 GCA_041652215.1 Methanoregula sp.
CGAACGCGAAGGGGTAAAGACCGTTGCCGAACTCGTTACGGATACCTTCATTAAAAAAGGCGGGACCATGACGGGTATTGCCCCGAAAGAACGGATCGAGACCCGGGTCCTGGAGGACGGGCTCTACGAAGGTGTCGGATTCGATCTCATCGCAGTCGGGACCAAGTGGATCGAGGGCTGCTACTGTATGCCCGATGCTGCGCTCAAGGGTGCGCTCGAATCGTTAACAAAGAATTACCGGTACGTGCTGATCGATTCCCCGGCAGGCCTCGAACACCTCAACCGCAAGATCACCGCACGCGTCAGCGATATTTTCGATGTCATGGGCCCTTCGCACAAATCGTTCGAGCACGTAAAGCGGGCAGACCGGATCACCCGGGAGGTCGGGATCGGTTTCGATCGCTTCTTCGTGGTCGGGGGGTGCCTGTTTCCCGCCGATCTTGAAGAGACGGCGCAAAAAGAGACCGGGCGGCAGTACCTGGGAAAAATAATCTTTGACCCGCTCGTGCAGGAATCGGTGATCGCCGGCCGGTCGCTCCTCGATATCCCGGAGAGTTCCCCGGCGTACCTCTCTGTCTGTAACCTCATGGAAAAGGCCGGGTACGGGAAGGCGCGATGATCGTGTCGGGAGCGGTCGCATTTCTTATGGCGTCAAAAAAAGTCCAGTCGATTCGGTTAAAAACAGGTAAGATAAATATAATCCAGCATCCCTGTATCCCGGATGATATAACCCCCCGGTTGTGCTGCCGTTGACAGAAAAAAAGATTGCGCTTACCATAAAGGAGCTGGATTCCGGCTTCGGCCGCATACGGGATCTCTCCGTCTCCATCGGCAGACTGTCAGCGGCAGACTGGGCTGAGCCCGAGGGGCCTACACCGTATCCAACGCTCGCCACGCTCCGTACCTGGGACCACAAACTCCTCTCCCGGTACCAGCCGTTCTATATGCCCTTCTGCGATCTCTGCTGCCTGTGCACGTACGGGAAGTGCGATCTGACCGGGACAAAAAAGGGTGCCTGCGGTATCTCGATGCCGGCCCAGCAGTCCCGCACCGTGCTCCTTTCTGCATGCATCGGTGCCGCCACCCACACGAGCCATGCGCGTGAACTCGTCACCTACGCGATAAAAAAAGCCGGTCGTGACTGCCCCATAAATCCCGGGGGAAACGCAATCGGTGTGGAGGCCCCCCTTATCCGCCTTGTCTGCGGTGAAAAACCGGAGACCCTTGCAGACCTTGAGTCTATCCTTGACTACTGCGAGAGCCAGATTACTGCCCTTCTCGCGGTAACTCATACCGGGCAGGAAGGCGATCCCCTCGATTTCGAGAGCAAGGTGCTCCACGCCGGTATGATCGACCACGTGGGCATGGAGGTCGCCGACCTCGCACAGATATCGGCGCTCGGGTACCCGAAAGCCGACCCGGACGCCCCGCTTGCCGCGCTCGGCATGGGCACGGTCGATACCACAAAACCGGTCATTCTTGTGATCGGCCATAACGTCCCGCCTTCAGTTGCCATCATCGATTACCTTCATGACGAAAACCTGTCGGACCAGGTCGAAGTGACCGGCATCTGTTGTACCTCGATTGATGCGACCCGGTATTCCCCCCGGGCGAAGATCATCGGCCCCATGTCCTGGCAGCTCCGGTACATCCGGAGCGGTATACCGGATGTAATTGTCGTGGACGAGCAGTGCATCCGCACCGATGCGCTTGCCGAGGCCCGGGCAGTCCATGCGCCGTTTATTGCGACTTCGGAGAAGAACTGTCTGGGCCTGCCCGACCGGACAAACGATCCTGTTGACGAGATTGTTGCAGATCTGGTGGGGGGAAAACTTACCGGAGTCCTGATCCTTGATCCTGAAAAGGTTGGAGAGGTTGCAGTCCGGGTCGCCCGGGCGGTGGCACCGGCCCGGAAAAGTGCCCGTACGGTTATTGACCCGGCTGTGGTTCAAAAACAGGCTGCTGCCTGCACGCAGTGCCGGCTCTGCCAGAGGGCATGTCCGAACGATCTCAAAATCCCGCAGGGAATGAAAGCCGCCGGTGCGGGAGACCTGACCCTGCTTGCCGGCCTGTACGAAGCCTGCGTGGGCTGCGGACGGTGTGAACAGGCCTGCACAAAAGAGATCGCGGTGCATTCTCTGATCGTCGCTGCCGCATCAGAGAAAATAAAAAATGAGAAATTTACAATCCGCACCGGCAGGGGCGCGATCCAGGATATCGAAATCCGCAATGTCGGCGGGCCGATCGTGCTTGGCGAGATCCCGGGCGTGGTCGGCTTTGTGGGCTGCGCCAATTACGCGAACGGTGGAAAAGAGGTCGCGGAGATGAGCGTGGAGTTCGCAAAGCGCCGGTATATTGTCTGTACTTCGGGATGCACCGCGATGTCGATCGGGATGTACCGGGACGAAGAGGGCAAGACCCCGTACGAGCAGTTCCCGGGGAGTTTTTCTGCCGGCGGTATCGTGAACGTCGGCTCCTGCGTCGCAAATGCCCATATCGCCGGGGCGACCATCAAGATCGCGAGTGTCTTTGCACGTCGCAACCTGCGCGGGAACTACGCTGAGATCGCGGATTACGTCCACAACCGGGTCGGTGCGGTGGGTGTCGCATGGGGCGCGATGTCCCAGAAGGCAGCGGCAATTTCAGCCGGGTTCTGGCGCCTCGGGATCCCGGTCGTTGTCGGCCCGCACGGGACCAAGTACCGGCGGATGCTTCTTGGACGGGCCGATCATGATGAGGACTGGTACGTGCACGACCAGCGGACGGGAGAGGATGTGTATGCAGGCCCGGCACCTGAACACCTCTTTGTCGCGGCAGAAACAAAGGAAGAGGCGATGGTGCTCGTCGCAAAACTCTGTATGCGACCCAACGATACGACCCGGGGCCGGGCGATGAAACTCACGCATTATATCGATCTCTCCCAGCGCAACCTCGGGACGATTCCCGACGACATTCCCCGGTATGTCCGCACAACCGCTGATATCCCCGTTACCCTAAAAGAGGAGATCACCCGGATCCTCTCGAAGTCAGACTGGAAAGAGCGCCCGATCCCGGATCCAACGTTGCTTTCCCGGGACAAGCCGTCACCACCAAAGGAGCGCTGATAGTTCATGACGACCGCAGACCCGTGGCAGACCGCAGAAATTGCCGGTCCGAAAAAGGCGTCAGTCATTACCAAACCGGCAGTGGCACAGGCAGTTATCCACCGGGCACTGCACCCGGTGCTCCTTATAGGGCATAATGCTGCAGTGATTCAGGTTGGCGGGAGGAAACTGGTCGATTACCTGCTCGATCTGGCCCGGGCACAAAAAATCCCGGTCATTGCTACGGGGCATAGTAACCGGGCGTTAAAGGATCGGGGATACACAGGGGCAGTCATTATGCCGGCTGTTGAGGCCGGCCAAAGGATTGCCGACCCCTGCTGGAACGGGCCGGATGGGACGGGACCCTGTGATCTCGTTATCATCGCCGGCCTGCCGTATCCCATGACATGGACACTTCTCTCAGGGCTCAAGCACTTCGCCCCGCACACAAAAACGATCACGCTCGACAACACCTACCAGCCCAACGCGGACTGGTCGTTTGCAAACATACCTGTCAAAGAATGGCAGGAAA
>JBAZHU010000199.1:0-3609 GCA_041652215.1 Methanoregula sp.
CTTCTGGTATCGCCCCTTCTTGAGCACCGGTTTTATGAGCTGCTCAGCCACCCAGAGGTATTCCTCGCGGCCGTTCTTCTCCGCATGGACTCTCGCGTAGACAAAATCCTTTGCCACCGCGACCGCGACGTTCGCCGGCAGCGTCCAGGGGGTCGTCGTCCAGATGACGAGGTACTCGTCTGGTTTTCCTTTGAGGGGGAACTTCACGAAGACCGAGGGGTCGGTCTCGTCCCAGTATTCGACTTCGGCGTCCGCGATCGCCGTTTCGCACCGGGGGCACCAGTTCACGACCCGGAACCCGCGTTCCAGCATCCCCTTTTCCTGCGCCCGGGCAAGCGTCCACCATGCCGCTTCCACGTAACCCGGCGTGATCGTCTGGTACGCGTTTTTAAAATCCAGCCAGATCCCGAGGCTCTCGAACTGGGCGTCCATCAGTTTCTTGTTTGTTATGGCAAATTCCCGGCACTTGTTGATGAAATTTTCAATCCCGAACGTTTCGATATCTTTTTTCGAAGCAAAGCCGAGCGCCTGCTCGACTTTGACTTCGATGGGAAGGCCGTGCATATCGTAGCCTGCACGGTCGATCACGTTCCGCCCGTTCATCCGCTGGTACCGGAGAATCGAGTCCTTGATGATCTTGTTCCACGCGGTGCCCAGGTGGATCTGCCCCGTGGTGTACGGCGGGCCGTCGACAAAAAAGAATGCCCTGCCGGTACTCCGGTGCTGTTTTACGGCCTTGTAGGTCTCGTGGGTGCGCCAGTATTCCTGCACCTCGCGCTCGATCTCATTTGCAGAAAAGTTCGCGGTGACTTCCTTCACAAAATCCCTCTGTTACGGTGGCGGGATGCCCAAACGTATCGATGAATGTTGGCTCTCTATGACAAAGTAGTTTTCTTGTTTTTGGCCGGTTTTTTCCCATGGGTCGCACCCGCGCCGGCAACCGCCTAAAACCGCAACGTATCTATATTATTTTTTATATAGTGGCCTGTATGAAATCATCGTTTGCTCTTGGGTGTATCGCCGTGATGCTTATCCTTATCGCCTGCATTGCCGGCTGCACCTCGGCATCCACCGCCCCGGCCGCCACGACACCTGCCGCGACCGCATCCGGTGGGTCAGGTTCCACCACCAACTCCCCTGCGACCGGGACGGCTGCATCCGCAACTGCATCTCCCACCGCAGCCACCGGCATCGACACGACCGTCTCCGTCCATGCCAACGATTATTCCTGTCTCGATATCCAGAAGGCGCTTGGCGTGGATTACCTGTATCCTGACCAGAAGTACACGGTCTGGGTCACCACGCCCGGATCCGGCACGATAACCCCGAACCTTCTTGTGGTCGATGTGACCGACAACACCAAGTTTGGATCTGTCACCCCGGTCTGGGATGCCGTTCAGAAGACCTGGGCCTACGAGGGTATCGTTCCTCTGGTGAAAATCATCGATATTACTTCACCGCAGAGTAAGACCCTGACCATCAAGGACCAGGGCCACTATTATCTCTGCATCGATGATCGCAAAGAATCGGGTTACAGCGATGCCGTGTACCAGGTGCCGGTGAAACTGACCCGGGCCTGAAATTTTTTATGCGGAGAATCGATCGTTTTTTTGTTAACGGAACTACCCGGCCAAAAAAAAAGGGATTCTTGTCCCGGTCACTCGAACCGGATAACGTCCGGGGAAAACATTTTCATCAGGTTTTCGATAGGGGTATACGCCTTCTTGTGATCGATGTATACCCTGAACGCATCCCCTCCCGTCTTTACGATCTCCAGGTACCCTGAGAGCAGGACGGGTTTTTTTAAGACGATCTTTTCGATCTCTTCTTTGTTTGCCTCGAAGATCCGGCTGTTTTCCAGTTCGCCGAGGGTTTTATCGCGCGTATCTGCTGTAGTACCGAAGAGTTCGTCCATCAAAAACGTGCCAAACTGTACGCCCTGCGCGGCAGAGGGATCCAGATCCGGGTTGCGGATAACAAACAGTCTTCTTGTGGTGGCATACACGCCGTACCCCCCGCCTGAGGATCCGATGGCGCCGGCGATTGCCCCGCCCACTCCGTCACCGGAGACCTTGAGGGTGAGACTCGATATCCCGCCAAGGTAATTTTCCGGTTCGGCATCGCTCTTTTCCACCCCGGGTTCCTTGGTCATAATCGCCTCGACTGCCGCGATCAGCAGGCCGGACGCATCATAGACCGGGGAGCACTTGCCCCACAAAAACATCGGCCTGCCCCGGATTGTCACCTCTTCTTTCTCCCCGATATACATGTCCCTGGCTTTTTTCATCGCCGGCAGATCCCTGTCCCCGCTGCTCCGGGGAGATCGTATCACATAATCGATGAGCATGGGGCCGGGTTTCCCATAGAACGGGACGGCGTATTCCCGGTTCCCTTTTTTGACCATCTCTTCTGCAGTAACACCGGTCAGTTCGGCGAGCTTCGTACTCCACGCGATGATCACCCCGGATTTATCGACCGCAAAGGCCGGGGTGTCAAGCGACTGGAGGGTGGCCATCAGGTCGCGCCATTCACCCGGGTTCTCCTCCGGTGGTGTCGGTACCGGCGCAGTTGCAGCGGAACGTGAACCCTGCTCTTTTCCGCCATCCGGCCGGCCAATCCGGATAAGAGCGCCTGCGTCCCTTCCCGTGAGCTGGTATTCCTGGACCTCCCCCAGTGCGGAGTAAAAAATACGATATCCCCATTCAAGAAGGACTCGTCGCCCGTCCCCGGCAAGGACGGTGTGCAGGAGGAGGCAGTCCGGATTTTCAGGACTGAGCGCCTGGATGTAGGAGAGGATCTCCTGTCGTTCGCTTTCGGGGACGTAATCAAAAAAATTCTCCTGCACGAGCTGCCGGTAGGGTTTTTTAAAGAGATGCACGCAGGGCTCATTGACAAACGTGAGTGCGCCGTCGGGTTTGATCCGGCAGATGAGCTCCGGGCCGTTGTCCACGATCGAGTTGTAGAACCTGGCCCAGGCGACCAGTTCGAACTCCGCATTCTTCTGCGGGACCCGTGTCCGGATAAAATCGATCAGCCTTGAAACCTCGTTTGCCATGTCGGCACCTTTCTGGAGGTAATAGTCGGCCCCGGTGTTGAGGGCGTCTTTTGCAATATGCGCAAGCCTCTTTGCCGTGGCCACCACAAAAATCGACTGGCCGCCCCGCGCCCGGATTTCTTTGAGCAGGGAGAGTCCGTCCATATCGGGCATCGCGTAATCCGAGATGATCACATCGAAATACTGCTCGTTGAGCAGATCCAGTGCCTCATCCGTGGTGGATGCGGTTGTGACGGCGAGATCCGTTTCCTGTTCGAGTCGCGCCCTGAACGCATCCAGAAACAGGTTTTCGTCATCGATACAGAGGATAGCAATAGTCTGCGGCATACCGGGATCCCTTTATAGCATCCCAGTTTCTTGTGCTCCATATTAAATAAATTATTTAATTTAATCTATGGTGCATTTTATCCTGGTACCGGCCCCGGGTTTATACAATTGGCAGGTACGTGGGCCGGTCGTGCAGGTTTTCCGAACCGGTATTCCCGGTTTGACGGCAGCATCGTGGTAACGATCCCGCCGTGAACCCTGCCGGGCCGGAAATAAAAACCGGATGC
>JBAZHU010000200.1:0-3592 GCA_041652215.1 Methanoregula sp.
TGCTCGAACTGGACGGCTTCAACGCGATTATGGTCGTGGACATGCTCACGAAGCGCTACCACAACTACGTCCAGCTGTATCCCAAGAGAAGCGCAGCCGTCGAACTTCACAACTGCGACTTCATGGACATGGTCTACCGTGGCTGGAAACTTGTCGACAAGGCCCGCAGGATGCAGGCCGGGACCCCCGGAGCACTCACGCCCAAAGTCGGCGGGTTTGACGTGAACCTTGCGCCCATCTTAAAGAACGACGTGATTGCAAACCCGCAGCGGTACGCGTATCCTGCCTGTGCCATGACCGTGCGGTTCTCGGCGATGATGCGCCTTGCCGACTACCCGTGCCTCTTAACAAGCGAACCGGTCACCGCGACGCTGATGACCAATATCATCGCCTTGAACAAGACCGTCGCCGCCGCCCCCGCACGGATCTGCAAGGACTGCGCTTCTGCCGCCCTGATGGACTTCCGGCACTGCTCCTGCCAGTGGAAAGAGGCGGTTTAATCCCCTCGCGGGAACGAGACGGAGTGAAGACGATGAAGTGCTACGTATGTGCGAAGGAAGGAAAGGATGCAGACGCCGTTGCGGTCTGCACGGTCTGCGGTATGGGGACCTGCATGAAGCATACGATCCGAAAAGAGGTCGATGTCTGGGAGGGGGGCTATCCCTTCCCGTCGCAAAAGCTTCCAAAAAAGATGCCAAGGATGTTCTGCCCCGACTGTGCCCAAGCCTATAAGGGTGAGAAGTGATGGCATCGCTCTCCTCCCGCTGCATCGCAGAAGGGGTCGGAACGCTGCTCCTTGTTTATTTCGGGACCGGGGCTGCGGTGATCACGCTGCTGCTTGCGGCCGGTACAAAACCCGCAACCGCATTCAACGTCGGGATCGGTGAACTGGGGGGTCTTGGCGACTGGCTCGCGATCGGCCTCGTGTTCGGGATTGTGATTGCAGCAGTGATCTATACGCTCGGCCGGGTCTCGGGTGCACATATCAACCCGGCGGTCACCATTGCCCTGTGGGCGACTAAACGGTTTCCGTCGCTTGACGCAGGGGGATACATTGTCTCGCAATGCATCGGTGCCGTGGCAGGAAGCCTGCTCCTGTACCTGTCTCTTGGTGCCTCTGCACTGACAACCGGCGGGCTTGGGGCGACCTCGCCGTTTTTGGGAATCGGGTACGGGCAGGCGATCCTCGTCGAGGCGATTGCGACCTTTGTTTTGATGCTCGTTATCATGGGTGTCGCAGTGGACCCGCGTGCCACGCCGGGATTTGCCGGCCTTGTTATCGGGCTTACGGTTGCCGGGCTGATCACGATGGCCGGTAACATTACCGGTGGTTCGCTCAACCCGGCACGGACGTTCGGGCCGTACGTGATGGACGGTCTCCTTGGCGGCTCAAACCTCTGGGCATTTTTCCCGATCTATGTCATCGGCCCGGTTATCGGGGCGATCTGTGCTGCCTTCTTCTACGACCGGATCACGGCTGCGTAAATCCAGGGTGACGGGGGAAGGTCCCCTTCATTTTTCTTTTTAATTAAATCCGGGTAACTGATCCTTACCGGTGTCCTCATCATGATGCACAGGATAAAAAGAGTGGTGCCCCGAAGGCAGGAAAACAGTACCGGCACCCGGAACTAAAAAACGATGCAGGGAAAATCCCCGCCCGGCCTTTACGAGAATATCAGGAGATCCGGGTGTTTCCTGTCGCCTGTCGTATTGATGACCGTCACCGGGATGTCGGCGTTATCGATAAAGAGCATGGCCTGGCCGAACTGTTCGGGTACACCGGGATCGGCAAACGTCTCGTAGGCCTTCAGCCCTGATCCCGTGTAGTTCGGAACCAGGACAGCGGTATACCGGAGCGTCGCGTTCGCCGGGTCATACGCCGGGTCCGAGAGCGAGAGGATCACCGTGTCGTTTGCGGGAGGGGCATTTGCGAGCATGAGCGCGGCGTTCGGGGCACTTGTGCTGTTCCACAGGGAACTGCCGGTAAAGATACTGGTTGCAATACCGCCCGAGACCCGGGCCGGACGGTCTGAAAAGAAGATCGTATCGGGCCGGACACCGGTCAGGGTGAGTGCCAGGGTACCGTTTGCCCCATTGACAAGCGATCCCGTCTTTCCCTCCTGCACGAACAGGAAACTGATAAGATCCTCGCCCGGGGTGGGGGATGCGGAGATCGCGAGGGGGACTGCGCAGGTACCGGTCTCCGGCCGGGCCGGTGCAATGACCGTGATGCCAAGCAGGGCTCCAATAACTATCCCGATTACAAGTCCTGACAGGATAAAGAGAAGGGAACCGTTCTTCTTTGAAAGCATGCGTATCTCATCTTCAGTCCGATTTCCATATATACCTGCGGAAAAACGGGATGACAATCCGGCACACACCGGAAAACGCAGACTTTTATAAAAAAGAATAAATCTTCTGTTTGCTCAGGTTCACAGGATCAGTTATGGGTATCTTTTGCGCATCCCGGGCCGGGCTTTTTGTCACCGCATATGCCGGTGACCGGGCGATCCTGCTCGCCTTTGATCTTGATAAGGACAAAACCGATGAACTCGCCGGGTTTTCGATCGCTGTTGCTGCCCCGGGGAAAAAACCCGGCGGCAGCAAACCGTACTACCTCTCCAACCGGCTGAACTTTGCCGACAAAGTCACTGCAGGCACGCCGTATAACGCTGACCTCTGGACGCCCTCGGATGTGGCGCCCTTCCAGTCATTCCACTGGACGCACTACCCCTCGCAGGGCTTCGGGACGTATACCTACACGGTCACTGCACAGTACTTCTCCGACAGATCGACACTGAAATTCGGGCCGTCCGTGGATGTGGCAGTCGATCTCCTGCCCCCGGCGCAGGGCACGCTTGAACTGGGGTTCACCCGGACGATGATCTCGTCGCAGGCTTATGCACATACCTTCAAAAACGCCGGCCTCCACCCGGAACCCCAGACCGTCGGGTTCGATACCGCACAGTACCAGAAACAGTACGAATGGCTCGGGGCCCATGCACGCGAGATGATCGTTACATTCCTTGAAAAGTGCACAAACGATGCGAAGACGACGCTCGATGTCTTCGCCTTTGACTTTAACGAGCCGGACGTCATCCGCTCCCTCTGTGGGCTCGGGAAACGGGCCCGGGTCTTCCAGGATAACTCCGCAAGCCACGCGTGGCCGGAGAGCGCGGCGGAAGACATGCGGCGCCCTCCTCAAAAATCCGATACGAAGCCGCCGCTCGAACCCGACACGGTCCTCGCGCTCCGGGCGGCAGGTGTGCAGGTCAGGACCGGCCACTTCTCGGGCCTTGCGCACAACAAGGTAATGATCCGCCGGCGGAACGGGAACGCCGAGGCCGTGCTCACCGGGTCGGCAAACTTCACGCTCCGGGGCCTGTACGTGCAGGCAAACAGCGTGCTTATTTTCGAAGAACCGCAGGTTGCCGGGCTGTATGCGCAGGCATTCGACCAGGCCTGGGCTGCGCCTGCGAAGTTCAAGGCCTCACCCATCGCCACCGGCTGGCACGACCTGAACCTGGGCGGGATACGATACTCGTTTTCCTTTGCGCCGCACAAGGCACCCTTCCCGCTCGATACCATCCGG
>JBAZHU010000201.1:0-3562 GCA_041652215.1 Methanoregula sp.
CCAGATGCTTCCCTGCCATGCCGGGAAAGTTCCCCGTTTTTCGGCACGTTTGTGGGACTCATCGATTGCCGTGTCGGTCACGAGTTTCATGACCTGTTCGGACCAGGCCCGGCCCCCGGCAGAGTCGTAGGCAAGCCCGATCATGAGCATCGCGTCGTGGACGCCCATGACGCCAAGGCCGATCTTCCGTGTCCTCCGTGTTGCCTCCGCGATCTGCGGGATCGGGAACACATTCTTTTCGATCACGAGATCGAGGAAGCGGGTCGCCATCCGTGCCGTCTCGCGGAGCAGATCCTCATCGAGAACGCCGTCGCGGACGCAGGCAGCAAGGTTGATGCTCCCGAGAACGCAGCTCTCGTAGGGCAGGAGCGGCTGTTCCCCGCAGGGGTTCGTGGTATCGATCTCCCCGAGCTGAGGGGTCGGGTTGTGCCGGTTGATCTCATCGTAGAAGAGGATGCCCGGCTCGCCGTTCTTCCAGATCCCCTCGACAATACCCGTCCAGATCTGGCCGACCGTGACCTTCGCACCAGAATGGGGATTGGTGAGCCAGACATCGTCAAACCGCCTCTTCTCTACGAGATCCATGAACCGGTCGTTCACCATCACGGAGATATTGAAGTTGGAGAAATCGCCTTCCTTTTTCTTTGCGGCAATAAAGGCGAGGATGTCGGGGTGCCAGACATTGAGGATCCCCATGTTGGCCCCGCGCCGGCGGCCGCCCTGCTTGATCACATCCGTGGCCGCGTTAAAGACCCGCATGAACGATATGGGGCCCGACGCGACGCCATCAGTGGACTGGACCGGAGAGCCTTCCGGCCGGATATGCGAGAAGTTGTATCCTGTACCTCCGCCGGTCTTGTGGATGATCGCCCCTTCCTTCATCGCATCGAAAATCCCGTCGATGGAATCCGGGACCGGGAGGGTAAAGCAGGCAGAGAGCTGCCCCAGTTCGGTGCCCGCGTTCATAAGGGTAGGGGAGTTTGGCAGGAACCGAAGCGAGACCATCGCCTCATAAAACCGGGCTTTTTCGGTCTCATCGTCTGCCAAGGCCGAGGCTACACGGCGGCAGATATCTTCGTAGTTCTTCTCTCCTTTCCGCAGGTAGCGTGCGGAGAGGATGCTGTCGACGACTGATGGTGGATTCATGGCGGGACCTGTGCTATTCTTATGGAGATTTAAAAAGGGCTATTCAACGGATGAAATATTGCTCATGGATCGAATTATAAGTTGTTGTCTGCTGTGCGTGAAGGATCGGCGGTACTCCGTCATGAGAATCTATATCGGGGCGGGCTGACAACGATAGTCCATGACCCGGTTTTGCAGCAGCTGTGGCGCCCCGGTGCCGGAAACGGCAAAATTCTGCAATGAATGCGGTGCCCGGCTCCCCGGCGCGGTTATGCCGGGACAACCCGTTCCCGCGCAGGATACCGGCGGAGAGAAAAGTACCTTTCTCGCCCTCGCCGGCTCGACGTTTGTCCCCGGTCTCGGGCAGGTGTACGAAGGTAACATCCTCAGGGGATACCTCGTGTTCTTCGGTACTTTCTTCGGGTTCTTCCTCCTTATTATTCCCGGCCTCATCATCTGGCTGTACGGCATATACGATGCCTATACAACAGCAGACCGGATGAACCGGGGGATCGTTCCTTTCCAGCCGGCGCCCACCCTCCATATGGTGATCTTTGTTATCGTGGCAATCGCGGTCGCCATCGTAACCGTCGCTGTAATCATGTTCTTCCTCTTCTCATTTGTCAGCCAGTCCGGACTGACCTCCGCCACCATGGGAGGCACAGATATCAACACCCTGTTCGGGCAGGCCGGCGCAGTGTAAATCCGCGAAGCCCACGGTCACCGGGGAATAACGACCCCGCCGATACCGTGGATCACGCCGTTTGTGCAGGCGATATCGGGAAGGGTCACGGCAGCGCCGCCAAAAATGACCTGCCCGCCCTTCTCTGTTATCTCGACGGTGATGCCAAGCCGGGTTTTGGGGAAATTCAGCTTTTTTATAGTGCTGCACGATAGGTTTCCGAACATGATATGGTACTGGAGGATGCGAAACAGCTGGCCTTTGGGGTCGGCCATGAGCCCGGCAAGGGTTTCTTGGGGGAGCTGCCGGAATGCCTCATCGGTAGGTGCGCAGACCGTATACGGCCCCTTCCCGGCGAGCACGGCGTCAAGCCCGGTAGCCCGGAGCGCCTCTGCCATCAGGGTGAACCGGCCGTCTGCGGAAAGAGTCTCAGCAATTGTCGCTGGTGGTGTCATGTCAGTGTTCCTCCTGAACGTTTCGGGTACTCCGTATGTCGCGCCCGGGTAAAAACCTGCTTTTCCCGGCCGCATTCCATGCGCAGGGATACCCCGGTATCCGTTTAGCTACCCGTGCTCCCCAGATCGACGGTCATATCGTTTGCGAGACGGCTGTACCTCTTCGGGTTCTCATCGAACTGCTTCTTGCAGTAGTTGCAGCAGAAATAGTATTCCGTATCCCGGTACGTGCTCCTGAACTGAGCAGTATCTTCATCGACTATCATAAAACAGACCGGATCGGTGGCCATGGTATTATCTCCTTTATAGTATTCTCACCATCTGGAGCATCTCCCAGATAAAGGTGTGGAAATGGTACGGGAGCAGGGGGCAAAGAAGGACCTTCCCCTCCGGCACCCGCCGCCTGTCACAGATCGGTACTGGACCCCAATTATATTATGGGATAGCCCAATAGAGGATGTGAAAAGGATTTGATATCATGAACCCCCGGCCCCACTCCCCTGTACCGATCGTCCTGTCCTGTATCGTGTTTCTTGCTTTTGCCGTCATCCCGGTGCATGGGGATGTTTCGATACCGACAAACACGAATGTATACTTCGAACAGAACGGCAGTCCTTATAACGGGAGCGTGCAGTTCGCCGTAAACTGTTATGGCTACCGCGTGTATCCCGGCACGACATCCGTTGTGCCGGATAATTCCACGGAAAACAGTCCCGAAATAGTATTTTCCTATTCGGCCTCCTGCCCGGGTTACGGTTGTGTCATCTACGAGCCATATTACCTGAATTACCGGCATATCGACCGGTGCGATCTTACCGGTGTGGCGGACAACCGCAGTTTTTCGGTTCCCGGTTTTTCAGACACGCCATTACCGAATTGTACCCTCGTCCGGCCATTTGAGATCTCGCACGGAGAGGATGAATACTACAACACGACACCGGAATACGACAGCTGCATGAACGAAACTTACAAGGAATCAGACCGCTGCGACCAGTACATGGCCGAATGTAACCCGGCAAAGGACACGGACTGCGGGAACTGGATCATCGATGATCGGTACGTCAAAAATACCCAGGAGTCCCGGCTATGCAGGGATGCTGCCGAGAAGAACAGGACTGCCTGCGAGGCCTACCTGAAAAAAGTCGATCCTTCAACGATGGTCATGTACCGGGACAACCGGACCGGGCATGATATGCCGGCAATGCGGATCTGTGAGCAGCACTTTACGATCCCGCAGCCGGGCGCCGGCAACGGTACGCTCCCCGCGCAGGATCCCGGGAGCGCCCAAAAGAACCCGGTC
>JBAZHU010000202.1:0-3553 GCA_041652215.1 Methanoregula sp.
TATTTACGGGAGAGAATTATTGGATACTTTTCGATACAGTTATAGTCAGGTAAAAAAATACTTGACATTGTATTCAGGGAAATTTGTTAATTATCAGCAGCCGATGAGAGAAGAACTGGATACCCTGCCAACTGCCCGATCCGTTCCGCATGGTGTCTTTGTGTTCTGATCATTATCTGCGGGTACGAAAAACCGGCTTCCTGTATCGACCCATCCGAATGTGAGAATATCCATGGACATAATCAAGATGATAATAAAAACAGTATGCATTTTCGGGGTTTTCCCGCTCCTGGTAACGGGAGTTCTGGCATCGGATTCGATGATCGGTGACAATGCACAGCATTCCGGCGATTCCATCCCTGTTGTCGGTGAGACCGGAGCAACGGTATCACAGCTCTGGAATTTCCGGACCGGCATGCCGGTGCTGTCCAGCCCGGCGGTTGCAAATGGTATCGTCTATGCCGGGAGTCTGGATTTCAAAGTGTATGCACTCGACGCTTCCAGCGGAGCGGAACTCTGGAATTATACGACCGGGGGCGGGGTATCTTCCAGCCCGGTGGTGGTAAATGGCATCATCTATGTTGGGAGTCTGGATCACAACATTTACGCCCTCGACGCTTCCACAGGAGCGAAACGCTGGAATTTTACTACCGGAGACCAGGAAGGGTCCAGCCCGGCAGTTGTCAATGGCGTCGTTTATGCAGGGAGCGAGGATTACAACGTGTACGCGCTCAATGGATCTACAGGAATGAAAATCTGGGATTATACCACGGGAGAAGGGGTGTTTTCAAGCCCGGTTGTTGTCAATGGCGTCGTTTATGCAGGGAGCGGGGATAAGAATGTGTACGCACTCAACGCATCCACCGGGGGGAAAATCTGGAATTATACGGCCGGCCCGGGGCTGTCCGGCCCGGTGGTCGCTGATGGTGTCGCTTACATAGATGCTCTGGATAAGAATGTGTACGCGCTCGACGCTTCCACAGGAAAGAAAATCTGGAATTATACCACCGGAGACATCTCTTATTCCAGCCCGGCGGTTGCACATGGCGTCGTCTATGTGGGATGTAATGATCACAAAGTGTACGCGCTCAACGCTTCCACAGGAAAGAAAATCTGGGATTATACGACCGGGGACAGGATGGCATCCAGCCCCGTGGTTGCTGATGGTGTTGTCTATATAGCGAGTACGGATCACACCCTTTACGCGCTCGATGCGTCCACAGGAGCGAAACGCTGGGAGTATTCGACCGGAGACGGGGTGTTTTCCAGTCCGGCGGTGGTAAATGGCATCGTTTATGCAGGGAGCGGGGATTACAACGTGTACGCGCTCAGTACTCCTGGTACTCCGGCAGCCCCCTTCGCTGGCATGCTGACTGCCGCCACAACCCCGGTCCCGGTACCTGCCGCGGAGCCGGAACCTGCATTCCCGCTGCCCGTCATTGTCCTCGTCATCGCGGGCATCGTGATTGTTGCAGTCGGTGGGTTCGTGATCCGGCGCTGGTGGATCCGCTAGGCAGAACCCGCGCTGATCCGGGAGTACCATGAGCGAGCCGGTCCGCATCACCGGGGCGGGGACAAGCGGCCATGACAGGGGAGGGCATGGGGGCAACAGCCCCTATCAGCATGTCCCGGAAATGGTCATTCCAATCGGTTTCAGATATCAGATCATCCACTCCGGCTCGGTATCAGGTTCTACTCCCGCAAACTCACGTTACCGGTTCGCCCCGGTACCCGTGCGATGCCAGTATCGCGGATACACGTTGCATCCACGCAGGATCGCAATACGGGGACGCCGGCTCCGCAGCCGGTCTTCCAGCGTCAGATCTTACAGGGGCAGGAAGGGATTTTACTTCGTCGCTCCAGATCCGGGCAAGGACGGGATCGGCCGTCTGGACATCGGTTCTTCCAACCATCCGGCCGACGACCTCTCCTTTGGAATCCGAGATCACCATGTGGTAGCACCGGAACTCCCGGCAGATTTGCGGCCGGGTCGGATAGATTGCACAGGAAACACCCGGGCCTTCCGGGTTTTTGCGCATAAAGATGCACCCTATACGGGAACCTCCGGCCTCCGTTCCACCTGACGTGAATTCCTCATCGATCTCATCAGCAAACTCCGGTTGCACATGAACCGGGAAAACCTCTCCGGTGATACCGTTACGGCAATAATAATCCCGGCTTGTCAGCTGCCGCTCGATCCTGATATATGCGCCAAGACTTGTGCAGCATTTCCCGCAGCCGTTGCAGGCAAAGTGTACCATAGGCTGTATACTCCAGGGGGAAGCCGGGAAAAAAGAGATTCGTGGGAGGAGTTATTCCCCTTCGACGCTCTTTACCCTTTTCACGCGTTCCTTCGTTGAGAAACCCGTCGCGGCGTCCAGGAACTTCCTGAACCGCTTGTTCGTGTCGATGATGACCTCATCACTCGCGGAGGTATCAGACTCAGTGCTCACCCGGAGTGTTTTCCCGTCAACACCGCAGATCGCTTCCAGCTTTTTGAGGGCACCGAACCGGATCCGGTACGCGTTTCCGGTTTTCTCCGGTTCGACCCCGAAACAGTTTTTGAGTTCTGCAACGATTCTTGGTTCGAGATCTTTTGTCAGGCCTCTTTTTATGGGGTACTCCTGCATACTACTTTTTTAGGTAGTGCGTGTATGTTAATTTAATGACGACCGACTCCTCGCATGATCTCAGGATCTTCTCAAAACCTCTCCCGAGCGAAGGCGCCAGGGTGCTGATGGGATTTCCCGGGAGCGGCCTTGTCGGAACGATCGCGCTCCAGTACATGGTCGATCAGCTCGATTACGAACTGGTCGGCACTATGACCTCCCGGTACTTTCCCCCGCTTGCCATGATGAACAAGGGTGTGATAAACGACCCGGTGCGGATGTACATGAAAAACGATATTACCGCAATCGTGGCCGATATCCCCATCCACCCCATGATCTGCTACGAGATCTCAAACGGCATCCTCGACTGGCTGGCACCGTACAAGCCAAAGGAAGTGCTCACGATCGCCGGGATCGTGACAAACGAACCGGAGAAACGTGTATTTGGGGTCGCGACGACACCCGAGGCGCTCCAGCGGATCCAGGACCATACTCAGGTGCTGCCGATAGGAAGCATTTCAGGGATCGCCTCAAGCATCCTGACGGAATGCAAGATCCGGGGCATCCCGGCCTACGGGCTTTTGGGAGAGACGGTCAATGCACCCGATCCACGTTCATCTGCGGCGACCATCGAAGTGCTCAATAAGATGTACGATCTTGGCCTCGATGTCAAGCCGCTCCTGGAACAGGCCGAAGAGATCGAACAGAGCATGCACAAACTTTCCGAAGAAGTCCAGCAGTCGGCAGATACGACACCCAAAAAAGATCTGCCAATGTACGGGTGATTCACGATGAAATGCGCTGCATTAACCGGTATATCGCCCGAAGTGATCCGGGATCTCCGAACAGGAAAACCCCGTACCATCGAGCTTCAGAGTACTCATAACATTGTGACCCTTGACGGTATCGAGCCCGGGCCCGAAGTCCATATCTTTATGACCTCG
>JBAZHU010000203.1:0-3534 GCA_041652215.1 Methanoregula sp.
AGCGTAACCCTTGCCACGGATCGGGCCGTTCTCTTCTCCGGGAAGATCGGGGGCTCACCGTGAGGGACGATGCAGTGGCCCCGGTCATTGCCGTGATGCTGATCCTTGCGGCTCTTGTTACGTTCCTTGCGGTCTTTGACGGGATCTATATCCCGTCGCTCAAGCAGTCGGCAGAGATCGATCATATCGGACACGTGGAAGAGGCTTTCTATAGGTTCTCTTCCGATGTCTCGTTTGCCGTTACCTCCGGCAAGGACGGGTTTTCGTTTACCGAGCCGGTCCAGATGGGCGGGGGCGATGTTGTCTTCAACCCGTTAAAATCGGGAGGATCGCTCTCTGTCCGTACCGAAGAGCGGCCTGTCTATACTCTTACGTTTTTCAATAAGACCGGTGGTGTGATTACTGCGGTAAACGGGACTATGGTGAGCGTAGCGTACGAACCACAGGGAAATTTCTGGCAGGACCAGGGATACCGCTGGCAGTACGGGTACATCAATGTGACCAAGTACGGGAGCCGGGCAAGCCCGCTCTCGTTCGATACCGTGGAGGATGTCAGCAAAGCGCTGGACGATCCCACCGCACCGGTTTCTGTATTTTCCCGGGCGTTTGCCGGCACCGGTTACGAGCGCAACCAGACGCTGATCCCCTCTTACAACCCCGCGAACACTTCCGAAATTGCAGCATACGTTCCCCTTAACGGCACCTGTTCCGGCATTGAGATCCGGGCGGTGAGTCTTCGTACCGATCCCGATCATGCGTTTGCGAGCAGCAACGGGTATGGCACGATCACCCTGACGACCGCTGTCCACCGGGAATCTTACGGAAATGTGACCGGGATCTCTGTTGCAGCCGATACAGCAGGTTCCGGCCCGGATGCAGCGTTCAGGAATGCGATCCTGCGGGGGTGGGGTGCGGCATTTTCCACCCTTAACAGTACGGCCACCTGCGGAAACAATTTCGTTGTTAATGAAACGAAAGAAGGCTCGATATCGTATACCCTCAACCAGACCTGCCCGGTCGATGTCACCATGGAACTGATGGAGATCCGGGTAGGGGTATCGTAGTTCCTCAAACCTTTCGACGTGAATTTTCTCGTTTATACTGCCGTTTAACGGGCCATGGACGCATTCGGTACGACCCTTTTTTGGCCCTGTGCAGAGGGACGACCCCCCGGGATATCCTCCGCTCAAACAGGCCCAAATCCGCTTGGTCCCGGACGATCCGTGTCCGGTGTGATTTATACCCGGTCTCCTAAAAAACTCACTTGGATTTTTGCAAAACTGACTTGTTTTCCGGGAAAAACCGGGCAAACGGAGCCCAAAACGGGGATATTTGGGAGGTACTACCCAAGAATTTCGCGGTATAGGGTATTTCAGCGAGGGAGAATACCTCCCGGCGACGGGTATCCCATTCCCTGCTATGACCTCTGTCAGGCCCCTCCCGGGGGTTTCCCGTTCCTGTCGATCTCAAAAAGACCGGTATTTTCGACACGGAAGAACCGCAAAGTCCCATACTGCCCGACAACCCAGAGCTCCCGGGAACGGCCCGCTGCGTCCGGGACGAGCCGGAGCCGGCCGAGCGGTTCGGCATACTGTTCTGCAATTTCTGTCACCTGGCAGTGGAGGCGCCGGCTTGGCCGTACCCGGACCAGCACGGTCTGCACCGGTTCGCAGATCACAAAGTCGCAGGTGCTTTCCCGCCCGGGTGTGCAGCAGGCAACCCGCCCGCGGGCCCGGGCAACGGGCAGGGCGGTATCAATGGATTTTTGCGGGACCGGCCCCCGGGTCATGTTCTTTCATCCCTGCGCTCTGCCTGCTGCGGCCTGGCGTTCTTCCTCCGGCGTACCAGTTTTCGAAATTTCTCAAGGCCGGGTGCCAGGGGGATGTCGTGGAGTGCGGTTACCCGGTCCGCGAGTGGAAACGGCTGTTCATCCGGGATATGCCGCTTTCCCCATTCCAGCTCTTCGTTTTCCTGTCCGGGCCCGGCCGCGTAACCTGTGTTTTCTGGTAAAATTTCCATACGATCACCTCGTTGGTCTTGTTTTTCGGAAATGCCCCCGCCAAAAGAAACGATGAGACCGGCACAGCCGGTAGTTTTCCCCACGAACAGGCCTGTAAAAACAATCCCCCGGATCGTCTTTTTTCTGTTGGAGCGGGTGATCGAACCGTCCGGTTCTCATCCTGTGCATTCTGGTTTTGGCATTCCGGCGGGAGTTCGCGTGGATCTTTTCGTTTTTCCGTGTCTCCCTTCTTTGTCCGGATTGTTGTTTTGTCTTCGGGGCCCTGTTGACGTACCAGTATAGGGTGTATTGAGAGATGTGCTTTGATTATGAAATGAACTTCCGGGAAAACCCGAAAAGGAAAAAAGAGCGTTTTGGAATCCGGGTCATATTCGTGATTTTTTCAAAGGAACAAAAATGTTCCTGAAATACCAGGGACCGGATTATCCTTTACGGATACACCACGACCGACGTGTTTGTTCCGCTCACGTACTTCGCCGCATACTCGTCCCGCATCGCTTTCGGGTGCAGGTCGCGGAACTCATTCGGGTGCAGGAGCTGGGCCGTGTACACAAGGCCGATATACGCCCGGGGGCCGTACTGGAGATCATTTGCAAACGCGTACACCCGGTTATTCTGGACGGCGGGGATCGTGTTCCAGCCGGGCCGGCTTTTCAGGGCCGAGACGATATCGGAGAGCTCCCGGGTGTCCGATGACGAGACAACCTTCAGCACGTACTGCGGCTGCTCTGAAACGACCCACTCGGGGCTCACTTTCATGGACGAGCTCATCGCGTCCCCGGCAATGTTATGCCCGCCTGCTGCAACAAGCATCTCGTTTGAGCCGGAGCCGTTTGCCGCCGCGGTGTAATCGGTGTAGGACTCGAAGTACACGTTCGGGAATTTTTCTCTCGGGATCGCTTTTACCCGGGTATTGACTTCTGAAACCTCATCCTCGACCATCCGTGCGTAGACCTCCGCCGCATTCGATGTGCCGGTCAGTGTTCCGATTGCCCGGGCATCGGACGGGAGTGTCGCGAGCTTATAGCAGTCAAGCGAGATGACGGTGATGTTGGCGGCCACGAGCTGGTCGAGGTTCTTTGGCTTGTAACTCGAATATGTGATCACCGCGTCCGGGTGGAGCGCGAGGATCTGTTCGATGTTCGGGGTCTGCCAGTTGCCGATACTTGTTGCATTCGGGATCTTTTCCATGATGTAAGATAGGGGGAGTGTCGAGTCAGTCACACCCACAATTTTGTCCGCAGCGCCGAGCGCAATTATCATCTCTGCTGCATCGGCATTGGCAACGATCAGCCGCTCCGGCCGGCAGGGGAACGTGACGGGCGTCCCGTCTGTCTGAGTGATCGTAACCTGCGTGCAGCCTCCTTGCGTCACAGTTGCATTTGTACTTACAACTGTTGGTGTGGCAGAGGCGGTCGGTGTCGCTACGGTGTTCGCCTGCGGGCCGGATTCAATCAGTACAACCGCCCCTGCTGCGGCGCAGCAAAGGAGAATGATTCCAATGAGTGTTACCG
>JBAZHU010000204.1:0-3526 GCA_041652215.1 Methanoregula sp.
TGCCGTGGATCTCTGGTCGTTATAGGATTTGAGGTCCTTTTCGTACTGCGCGATGCCGCCGATCATGCCGATGATGGCGATCACAAGGAAGATGGAAAAGATCAAAATGAATTTCCGGCTCTGGATATGATCGAAGAATTCCTTGTGCGCAACGGTGAAAAGACCGGAAGAACCCTGATTTTTTCCCGCCATTATGATGCCTCCTGGTAAAAGGACAGGAACGTATCTTCAAGCGAGCATTCGTCTTTCGAGAGCCGCCGGATTAAAATCCCGTTTGCTGCAAGATAATCCGCGATATAATCCCTGATGTCTTCTGTCGCAGTCAGGGTTGCTAAACACCGGTCGTCAGAATACCCGGCGCCGGTGATTGCCGGGTGTTCGAACAGCGGCATGGGCGACCGGGTCTCAACCCGGAGTACGTTCCGGTGCTCCGTGCACGAACCGATCCGGCCGGCAAGGTCCTGCACACTTCCCTCTGCGATGAGCCGGCCTTTGGCGAGGATTCCGACCCGGGTACAGACCCGGCTTACTTCCGTAAGGATATGCGAAGACACCAACACCATAGTCCCGCTCCCGGCGACATCTGTAATAATGCGCCGGTAATCTGCTACACCCTGCGGGTCAAGGTTTGCCGTTGGCTCATCTAGGACAATTACCGATGGATCGTTTAAAAGCGCCTTTGCGAGCCCGAGCCGCTGGCGCATACCTTTTGAGTACCCGCCGACTTCCTTTGTCACGCCGTCAAGGCTGACAAGGGTCAAAAGGTCGCTGATCTTCTTTTTCTGCACTGCCCGGTCCATCCGGTAGAGCCGGGCAAAGTACCCGAGGTTTTCTTCCGCGGTAAGATTTGCATAGAACCCGACATCCTCGGGCATGTACCCGAGCCGCTCTTTTACGTCTACCGGGTTTTTCCTGACATCCATCCCGGCGACAAGACACCGGCCCGAGGTCGGTTCGATCAGGCCGGTGAGCATGAGAATGGTCGTGCTTTTACCGGCACCGTTCGGGCCCAGAAGGCCGTAGATCTCGCCGTCGCAGATCTCCGCGGAAAGATCGTTAACCGCTTTAATCCCGTTGTAGGTTTTTGTGAGATGTTCAAACTGGATCATATATATCCGCCATTGTTGCCGTGCGCCGGTCGGGCAGGCCTGGTGTGGGTCCTGCCAAATCATGGGGCCGGCACCGGCCGCACATTCCCGTCAATGGGAGATTAAAAAGAAATTGTCGCACAAATCTCAACGGATCGCGAAAAGAAAAGAGGACTGTGCCGTAATACTCTTAACGGGCACCAAACGGGATCGCTAAAACCGGGGGATCCAGGGCCGGATTTTTCCCGGGTGCCGCACGGACTGATGTGTAGAGGGTTGTGCCAGATATGTTGATTATTCACAAAAAACCATGTATGTATTTATATGCAGTACTGGTGGATTCTCGGTCTGGGTATCCTTGTCGCAGTCATTGCCGCACCGGCGGGGGCGGAGGGAATTGCAGGGATGGTTGCACCTGCGGACGGCAACATGACCGTGGTCTACCTTACAGAGGAAAATGCAGGAAGTCTCAGTGTCAGCCCGGTCCAGATCGTCTTCTCGAATGTCACCAGCGATGCTTCCGGGAACAGGACCGGGACCGTGATTGCGTATGGCGCGGAAAACCGGACTGACCTGCCCGGAGTATTTACGGCTACGGCGACCAGTAACGGGGAAACTTATACCGTAAATACTGTAACGGTGACCTCCAGCGCGAATATTCCGTTGAATAACCTGTTGTTTACCACGGCATCCGGGACCTCCGCGTTTTACCGGCAGACCGTAAAAACCGGGGCACATGAAACCTGGATCGATCTGGCGTGGCCATCCCGTCTGAATGCCGCGCTCGACCTCATGGTTTACGCCCCCGATGCAACGCTCGGGCCGTTTAAAGATACCGCTGACGGGATATCCGACAGCAGGATCTTCCTGGATATCGCCGGCGAAGGAAACGTAACGCCCGGCGACTGGTATTACCGGGTGAGAAACCAGGATGGAAACGCGACGCCGTACACGCTCAACACGTACACTTCGTGAGGCGTTTGATGGTATCCGTGTCCCGGTTGTTCCGGATTGCAATCGTCCTTGGTGCAGCGCTGGCATTATTCCTTGCCCCTTCAGTTCCGGCTCAGGAATATACGGTGACTTCAGGATATTTTCATCCCCCGCAGGCAGGGGCCGTGCCGGAAGTTCCCGTGCCCGTTCCGGTCTATTCGCTCCCGCTCTGGATCCTGCTCTCGCAGATCGGGTGCATTCCCCTTGAAGCATGTGCGAGTTTCAGGATCTGGCTTGCCCTTGGCTACCGCCGGGTAAGAAACGAGAACGTTCTCGACCAGGATGTCAGGTCCCGGGTCTACGAGCACATCAAAGAAAACCCGGGGATCCACCTGAGGGGACTTGCCGGGGAGATGCAGATCAAGCTCGGCACGCTGCGATACCACCTCAATATCCTGCGCCTCACCCACAAGATTACGGTCACACAGGATCCGGCAACGGTCCGGTTTTACGAGAACAGCGGGACATATTCGGAGACCGAGCAGCAGATCCTCAAGCATCTCCGGAACCCGACCACCCGGCAGATCCTCAACACGCTCCTTGTGCGACCGACCGCGACCCGGCAGGACATTGCAGGAGCGGTCGGTATCACCGGCCCGTCCATTACCTGGCACATGAAACGGCTTGAAGAGGACCACCTGGTCATGATGCGGAAGGATGGGAGAACGACCGTTTATACTGTCCCGGTCCAGGTCGCAGGATACCTTGCCCGGCAGATCGCATTGCCGGCGAGCGGGAACACGTAAAAACTGTCCCGAGGGGTCTGCACGTTTTTTTCCGGTCTCTTATAAAGACCGGCGTTTCCCCGGAGCCATGAGCTAACCCGGGCCATCAGCCCAATATAAATGCGGAACGGTTCTTGTCTTTTTCAGAGGAAGCATGTTCCATCATTTCTGCACGAGGGTAGCACGGAAACTCCGGCGGCTCGGGATCGCAAAAGAGAGCGGCGGCCCGGTTCGCGGAGTGGTTCTCTGTGCTCATGCTCCTTACGTGCGGGCTCATGGAACTGTACATTATTATTCCTCGCGAATTGTACGAACCGATTGCCGGCACCGGGATGAGAAGAGAGGGTTCCCGGCCCGGTACTCTTTTGCCCGCCACTTTTATCATACGTCGGTAACCGCCGGTCCGGGCGCTTGAAAAATTATCCTCTTGCGATGCGGCTGCCATGAGCCTGCCGTCCACTTCGTGAAGGGATACGGGATCGCTTTTAAGAGATGCATCTCTCCCCGGATCTGGCGTTAAACAGAACTATTCACGGTACGGGGCAGACCGGCCCCGGGTGCAGCACGCAGAGGTGGAGGAATAAAAAAGAAAAATGGTGGTGGACATGGAAATTTCAATAACAGATCATCAGGATGTAGCCATACCGGATGCGATTGCATCCGGTATGGCAGGGACTGGACAGGGGAACAAAATTATTACGGGACCGGCACCATTTCATG
>JBAZHU010000205.1:0-3526 GCA_041652215.1 Methanoregula sp.
AAACTTTTACTCGATCATCTCGGCGTTCCGGAACTCTACGCCGTTGTTGGCGGGTCGATGGGCGGCATGCAGGCACTCCAGTGGTCGGTTTCGTACCCGGATATAATAAAAAAGGCGATCGTGATCGCCACCACCGGCTACTCGACGCCCCAGCAGATCGCGTTCAACGAGGTCGGCAGGAAGGCCATCATCTCCGATCCCGACTGGAACAACGGTGACTACTACGAAAAACAGCTGCCGACCCACGGCCTTGCGCTCGCCCGGATGGTCGGCCACATCACGTACCTCTCCGACGAGTCGATGCACGCGAAGTTCGGGAGGGCCTTACAGGGGAAAGAGCAGGTCGGGTTTAATTTCTCGACCGAGTTTGCCGTGGAGAGTTACCTCCACCACCAGGGGGACACCTTCACGAAAAGGTTCGATGCGAACTCGTACCTGTACATCACCAAGGCCATCGATTACTTCGACCTCACCAAGGAAGGTTCGCTTATCACCGGGCTTTCAGCGGCAAAAGCGGCGTTTTTTGTCATCTCCGTCTCGTCGGACTGGCTCTATCCCCCCTACCAGTCCCAGGAGATCGTGACGGCGCTGACCGCAAACGAACGCGAGGTGCACTACTGCGAGATCCGGTCCAACTACGGCCACGACGCATTCCTGCTCGAATCGGGACAGCTCAACTACCTGCTCACCCGGTTCCTGTCGCATACAGTCGTTGGCGACGTGATGACCCGTGATGTTGAGTGCATCGAAGAAGGCACCACAATCGCGGTCGCGGCCCGGCGGATGATCCGGTGCAGCGTCAACCACCTCCCGGTCCTCTCAGGAGACACCGGCCAGCTCGTGGGCATCGTCACCTCGTGGGATATTGCAAAGGCGGTCGCGTCTAACTTCCTGTGGCTCGATGAGATCATGAGCCGTGACGTGGTCACGACCACCGAGAAAGAGCCTGTGGAGGATGCAGCCCAGAAGATGGAGGCGCATTCCATCTCCGCACTTCCGGTCGTCGACGGCGACAGGCACGTGATCGGGCTTATCACGAGCGATGCGATCAGCACGCTTGTCGGGAGGCAGAACCCGTGAGGATCCTTTCGATCCATGCAGACAGCATGTGGTACCATGCCACGAAGAAGACAAAACTGGCAGAGGTGATCACGGTCACCGAGGACCGGATGGAAGAGTGCGTCGTCCTCTTCTGCTGCGTGGAGAAACTCGATGAGAAGAATCCCGCCCACGTTGTTTTGAGCGCTACGCAGAACGTGCTTGCCCGGCTCTCAAAACTCAAGGTGGCAAAAGTCCTGATCTTCCCGTACGCCCACCTGACAAGCACGCTTGGCTCGCCTGCGGTCTCGCTTGAGATTATCAAAGGGCTCGGGAAGGCGCTCGCCGAAGGGGGGATCGAGGTCAAGCGTGCGCCGTTCGGCTGGTACAAGCAGTTCGATATCCGGGCGAAAGGCCACCCGCTCGCCGACCTCTCGATGACGATCTGCCCGTACGAGGGGACGGAGTGCGATTTTACCTGCCCGTACTGCCACCATCCCTTTAAGGAGGCAGACGCGGAGCACGCCTGCGCCTCGTGCGGCAGCGTGCTGTCGGAGAAAGTAGGGAAAAAACCATGACCGGAACAGATGAACAAAAGGAGAAAACTATTCTTGTGCTCGGCTGCCCCGAGGTGCCGGTACAGCAGGCGCTTGCGCTCTACGTTGCAAACGGCTTCCATGAACGGGGAGCAGAGGTGCTTGTCACCGGCAACCCGTCGGTGCTCGGCCTCTTAAAAGTCTCGGACCCAAAAGGCGTGTACATACAAAAGACCCTCGTCTTAGAGACCTGCATCGGGGAACTGGTGGAAAAAAAGCGGGACTGCGATACCTGCATTGTCTTTGCGCACAACGATGCGGCGATCGCGTACGCAGCGACCCTGCGCCACCTGCTCCCAAAGAGCCGGCTTGTCGTGGTCGTCTTCGGAAAAGACCCGGAACCGCTTGCAGCTGAGATTAACTTCCCCTGCGAGACAATTACGGAAAAAGCGGTGCACAACCCGGCGCAGCTCAAAACGAAGATCAACCAGGTGCTTGGATGGGCTGTATCGAGAACTTAAAGTACGAGATGATCCTCCCGCTGGGCGCTTCGTTTAAAGAGTGCCGGGAGTACGTGGAGAAGAACTATCCCGAGGTCTGGTACGTGGAACCGGGGTACAAGCTCTTCGACGAGTACATCATCGGCCTCCCGCCCATTGCGCTTGGGATCGAGAATGGGGAAAAGATCACGTTTCCCTACACCAAGCCCTGCCACGGGACCTATCTCCTGCGGATTGAGGGAAAAGAAGAAGTTGAACGTGTCCGCACAACGGCCAAGACGAAAAAACAGGCCGGTTACCGGTAACATTCAGGTGAAATACAATGACAACACAATGGCTGGTCAGGTATTCGGAGATATTTTTAAAATCGGATCCGGTGCGCCGGCAGTGGGAACGGGTTCTGATTCAGAACATCCGGCTGGTGATGCCGTCTTTAAAGATCAAAAGCGAGCGGGGCAGGATCTGGCTTACCGGGGCTGTTGAACCGGAGAAGCTCCGGCATGTCTTTGGGATCGTCTCGTTCTCGGAAGTCGAGCACGTGCCCCACGATGTGCCGCTGGAAACTGCCCTCATCGAGTACGGCCGGGTCCACGGCCTCCCCGCTGCAAAGACCTTTGCCCTCCGGATAAAGCGGGTGGGAAAGCATAGTTTCTCCTCGAATGACAAGGCGATCGAGCTTGGCGACGTTGTCCGGAATGCGTTCCCGCACCTGAAGGTGAACCTCGCCACTCCTGATGTGGAGATTCATGTCGAGATCCGGCAGGACGAGTGCTACCTGTACGATACGGTGCTAAAAGGCGCCGGCGGCCTCCCGCTCGGTGTAGAGGGGACGCTGGTCGCGCTCGTCTCCGGGGGGATCGATTCCCCGGTCGCGGCGTGGATGATGATGAAGCGGGGCTGCAAGATCGTGCCGGTCTTTGTCGCGCTCGACACCTTCCTTGATGAGACGGTGCTCGCCCGGGCCGAACGGGTGGTGGAGGTGTTACGGAAGTACCAGCCGGATATCCGGCTCCGGGTGATCCACGACTCCTACCTCGCGGCGGCCAAAAAGGAACTGATCAAAAACCGGCAGGAGAAGTATACCTGCCTCTTCTGCAAGCGCCGGATGTACCGGATTGCAGAGTCGGTCGCAAAAGAGATCGGGGCCAAGGGTGTCGTGAACGGCGAGTCGCTCGGGCAGGTGGCGAGCCAGACCCTCGACAATCTTGTCGTCCTCTCCGATGCGGCGGCAATCCCGGTCTACCGCCCGCTCATCGGGTATGACAAGGCAGATGCGATTGTGCTCGCCCGGGAGATCGGGACGTTTGATGAGTCAACGAGCAGGGCCACGGGATGTAAAGCGGTGCCCAAAGGGCCGTCAACGAAGGCTCATTTAGAGGAGATCCTTGAGATGGAGCGGCAGATGGAAGCGACGAAGATGCCGCTGCCGGGGTGAGTGGAGGTTATCCCCTC
>JBAZHU010000206.1:0-3501 GCA_041652215.1 Methanoregula sp.
TACAGGTCCTTCTTTCTTTGACGAAATGCTCAGGACGAGTCCCGCCAGCAGGAACACCAGGCAGAACAATGTTGTAAACGCGATGAAAAAGTCCAGGACATACGATCCGATATAACTCAAGGACAGGCCAAAGATATAACCCGGTCCTTCCCCTGCAGCAAAATGCGATGTTTGCATAATTCTGTAGATGTAGTGGTGTGCCGCGTGGCCGATGGCGTTTCCCGCCAGCACCAGCCCGGCAAGGAGCGTAAACCAGAGAAGTTGCCGGTTCCGGTTCAGTGTCCTCATCCCCGCGAGAGCAGATCCGATTCCCCGACGGATCATTCCCGATCCCCCGGCCCCTCCGCCATCCGGAAGTCCCTCATGGGCGGATTCCTGCGGGAAACAAATACCCGCCTGAAAAGTACGGACCACGGGCGGTTTCCGGCACAGGCCAAACCATACATCGGCAATAGCAGAAATAAGATACATTACCGGATCCCCCCGGTATTTTCAGCGGATTCGGCCACCTGTCTGTTTTTGGCCGATGTGTAAAGGTCCAGAATGGCAATCCCCCCGACTGTTGCCACGATAAATGCAAAGCCGGACAGGGCAATGTCGTAAAGGATGCCGGCGGCGATCCACGCATCACCGGGTCGCGGGGACGAAATGGACGTGATTCCGTGAACTAGCAAGACCTGGCTGATTCCGGTAACCCCAAAGAGCAGGAATGTGAGCAAGGCAGCGAAGAGGACAATTCCCAGGCCAAGAACACAGGCAGCCACTTCCCCCCAGCACATCCTCATCAGGGCGAAAGATCCGGAGACTGCCTCCTTCAGGCGCTTTCTCTCGATCACAATGAGGGGTACTACAAACAGGGTCAGGCAGAAGAGGAGTGCGTTGATTGCTAAAAAGATCAGTGAATAGATGAGCGCACTTGGATACATTACCATAAGCGGAGTAACCCCTCCGTCGGGAGGAGGGGAAACGAAAACGACCGGGTTGAGGGTCCAGTTGAAGGGGAACTGGGAGAGCACGTTGTAGAGGAATTGCCAGAGCGGCGACCAGAGAGACCACGATAAGCCCGGCGAACCATAATTCCCTCCGACGTTGAAGAGAAGGGTACCTGCGAGTGCCATGGCCACGGACCACCCGGTAAGAGGTCTTAAGTATTTTTTTGCCCTTGAGAGCCCGTGAAAGAATGAGACCGGATCGTCTTTCTCTGAAGAGAGGCTCAAGGTAAGGCCCGCCAGTAAGAATGCCAGACAGAACACCGTCGGAAGCTCGACCATAAATGTCACGACCGGCGATCCGATCAAATCGGGTACCCTGTTCACACTGGCGAAGATGAGGGCCCATTGGGCGGCGAAGTGCCCGGCCAACACAAGTCCGACCAGGAGTGAGAACCAGAGGAGCTGCGGGTTATGGATAAGGGTTTTCAATCCAGACAGGGCGGCCCCGATCCCGCCCCGGATCGTTCCCGGCCCGCCGCCCCCGTCCGGGAGTCCTTCCTGGGTGGATTCGGGATAGTTTCCCGTACATGCCGGAAGGGCACAGACTGCCGGAGGTTTCCGGCACAGGCCCAGCCATTCCTGCATAACCACTGGTACCCGGGTCATGAGGCAGGCTCCGGTCTGTCCAGGTTTTCTCCAGATATACCGGATATCCCGTCACTCTTTCCGACCCGGTAGAGATCCGCAATCGCCACGCCCGCTGCTGTAGAACATACCGCCATCAGGATAGTAAAGCAGAACAGGATGATCTCAGAACAGAGTGTCATTATTGGCATCAGGCCTTGGGAGTTCCAGAATCCGGGATCATAATTGTAGAGGGAAAGTGACTGGCATAGTACCAGTGATATGATCCCGACCAGAAGAACGAGTGCCCCATAAACAAGGAGGCCGCCCAGCATCTCGTGCCAGGTCTTCCTTATGAGGGTGACCGATCCTGCCAGGGCGGGAACCAGACCCTTATTCTCCAGCACGATGACCGGGACCACATAGAGTAACGCAAGGATCAGGATGATGGTAACGAACAGGATGCTGCCAAAGAGCCAAAAGGTAATCGTCAACCCGGGTCCGCCCGACAGGAACCAGGGATAGGGCAGGAAGGCACCCATCACCTGGAAGGAAATACCGGTCAGGTTATCGCTTGTGACGACAGCAATCAGGATTGTCCCGGCAAGAGCCAATGCAATGGACAGAGCTGCAAGCGAACCTGCATGGGCGCGGGCCCCGGCAAATCCCTCCCAAATGGTGTGCGGGTGGTCAGTACTGTTCGCGTTCCGGTACAGGATAAGTCCTGCCATCAGGAAGGTGAAACAGAAAAGGCAGAACGCCAGGATGGGGATAAGTCGCGGGTCAAACCACAGGATGAAATCTCCGAGAAGAATTCTGATAAGGAAAGGGTCGTAGTAGATGTTTCCTCTGGTCCCGTAGATAAGGGCGAACAGGAAGATCATCAGGAGGCCGGAAAGGAGTGAGAACCAGAGCATGTGCCGGTCCCGGACCATCGTTCTCAGGCTTCCTGCAGCGATGCTGACCCCCTGCCGAACCCGGCCGGGACGATCGGCGGGTCCACTGCCATCCGGCCGGTCGGCACGTACCGTTTCGGGCAGGACCAAAAGGACTGCCGGTGCAGTGCGAAGGGTTGGCGCTTTCGGACACAGGCCCAGCCACCGGTCTGCGATAATAGAAATAAGATTCATCCGCTCGCCTCCCGGATCTTTGCGAGCAGTTCTTCTGCCATCTTTGTCGGGTCCTGGGTCTTTTCGAGTTTTATTCCCAGTTCGGCTGCAAAATCCCAGATGAACTCAATGCATTTTGTAAACTCGTCGCAGGAGATGCAGTCGCCGTCATGCTCGTACCAGACCTGCATGCCGTGCTTTTCCGAGACGAAGATATAGGCGTTGGTCTGGAACGGGATGGACCGCCCGAACAGGACACCTTTCTCTACATCGATCTTTTCAACCTGGATACGGTTAGCCTGGGCCATCTCCCGCAGCGAGGCATCGATCTTCTCATCCATGGCGAGAAGCGCCTGTGAGACGCCCTGCCGGGTTATCCCGACGAGGTTTGCGATGGAGACGTTGGACATTCCGTTGCGCCGCATCTTCCAGAACCCGAACTGTTTCTCGTTCGTTGGAAGGAACATATGTAAATGTACTGATGTTTACAATATAAAATGGTTGTTGATCGACTCATTCTCACGGTTGAATGAGGATAATAACTACGGTGCATGGTACCTCCTTCGGAGAGACCGTATTCGATTTTGCAGAAAGAATCCCCGGGTAGACTGCCGGATCCGACAGGTAATCTGATGAACGTAAAGTCAGCGGTATTTATGTGATACGGTAATTTTGTCTAAAAACAGGTAAAAGGTGATTTTTGCCTGCCCAGGCAGATTGCTGCTGCAAGGTGGTTCGGACACCAGCCGAGCCATTCTGCCAGGTGCCCGGTTTTATTTGTACGGATGGCCGGTTACGGTTCTGCGGCAACTATCCGGATTCTTTTTTTTACCCGT
>JBAZHU010000207.1:0-3460 GCA_041652215.1 Methanoregula sp.
TCCGTAACATCCGCACCCGGTCCCGGGCCCCGGCTGACGGTTCCGGCACAGGTTCAGAACTCCGTTTCCCGTTGACAGCCCCGAGGATCGCGCTGATCGCCGCAGGCTGGGACGGGCCGTACCCGCCTTCAAGCACGAACGCCGGCGGAAGATCAAGTGCATCGATCAGCATCCCGGCAAGCGTGCCGTAATCTGCCGGAAGAAGACCCATGCCGCCAACCGGATCGTCAGCGAGCGCATCCTGCCCGGCTGAGACAATGACAAGATCCGGACGCACCCGTTCAAGCACCGGGAGAATTCCCTCAGAAAAAACGTGCACGTAATCCCCGATAGTGCTCTTCTGCGGCAGCGGGGCGTTTACCGTGAATCCGGCACCGGCACCGGTGCCGGTCTCGGTTGCTGCGCCCGAATGGGGAAAGAAATCTTCCGCGTGAACCGAACAGTACAGCACGCGGTCGCTCCCGTAGAAAATCTCCTGCGTCCCGTTCCCGTGGTGCACGTCCCAGTCGACAATGGCTACGCGCTGGACGGAAGTTAGCGCCTTTGCCGCCGCAATCGCGACATTGTTGATGAGGCAGAATCCCATTGCCCAGCCGGATGCAGCGTGGTGACCCGGGGGCCGGACGAGCGCAAAACAGCTCTCCCCGTCCAGCGCACGTTCCGTCGCGGCAATCGCCGAGCCTGCCGCAAACGTTGCAACCTCGTACGACCGGGGATTAAGGTATGTGTTTGCATCCAGGAATCCCGGCACGTACAGGTTACCCGTGAAGTATCCCCCGGTGCACCCGTACTCATCGACCGTATCGTATGCGTTATGGAGGATGCACTGATCGTGCAGCCAGGAAAGATAGCCAGACTGGTGGACGCGCCGGAGATCCTCGTCTGTCGCAGCAACCGGGGCATATACCGGAATGCCTGACGGAACCTGTGCGGTAATTGCACGGAGACGGTCGTAACATTCGATATGGCCCGGACGGTTGTGGTATTCAAAGACCGGCCCGGTAATAAGGGAGCATTTCATCAGAAAATCCCGTTGCAACTGTAATAACAGGAAAGTATCGTAAGAACCACCAAAAAGGTTTATGGATTGGGCATCTGCATGGCGCCAGGAACCGGTTTACAATACCAGTTAATTTTCCTGCAAAGTAAAAAAATCCAATAAATTAACGCTGTTTTTCAAATGGGACGCGCATACGGTCGATACCAGGTACCGCGCTGCTAATTTTCCGGTTTTTTAGGATTTGATAATTTCGCGGCATTTGTAATTGTCGACGCAAAACGGCTTTTATTTCAGGGTTATTATATCCCTGACGCCGGTAAATTATCCGGGGCCGCAATCAAAAACATGGTACAAAAAAAAATTATTCACCGACGTAACACGACCGGAAAGCATTTAGAAAGGTATTAATAACGACAAAAAGGATGATCAAAATAACCTATATCGGGCAATATTTGATTCTCTCTGGTGATTGACAGATGATCCCGTTTGCCCGAAATAGGTTGAAACGTTTCAAGAGGTGTGTAAGAGAATGGTGTTTCATCCTCCGGTAGCAATTGTCGCCAAGGCCGGCGATGCCGGGAAATACAAAGTAGGCCTGCCCACATGGAATATGATCGTCCGCGGGTTTATGTCCGGGGCATATATCGCGATGGGTGGAGCCCTCGCAACCGTGTGCAGCACGGGTATCCAGGCTTCTGACGCCGCACTGCGGTACGGCACGGCAAGCGCCGGTTTCTCCCAGTTGATTCTCGGATGTGTCTTCCCGGTTGGGCTTATTATCACGGTGCTGACGGGTGCAGAACTCTTCACCGGTGACGCAATGCTCGCCCCGATGGCGGCATTCATCCACAAGGTGAGCTGGGCGCAGGTCCTCAACCTGTGGCTGTGGGTATATATCGGCAACCTCATCGGCTCTGTAGTCTGGGCTTACATCTGTGCGAACGGACCGTTCGTCTCGTTCGACGCTGCCGGCGTTGGCACGGTCACCGCGTTTGGTACACGTGCTATAGCGATCGCCACGGCAAAGACCAGTTATGTGGGAATGATGGGATTCTATTCGGCGTTCCTCAAAGCGATTGCCTGTAACTGGCTCGTCAACCTCGCTATCCTGCTTGGTATATGCGCAGACGACCTGATCGGCAAGTTCTTTGGGATCTGGTTCCCGATCATGGCCTTCGTTTCGAGCGGTTTCGAACACTGTGTCGCGAACATGTATTTCATCCCGGCAGGTATCTTTACCCAGGGATTCATCACCGACCCGACCAAACTCTCGGCAAGCGTGAACTGGGTCACGATGTGGACGAGCAACCTTATTCCGGTTACCCTCGGAAACATTGTCGGCGGGTTGTTCTTTGTCGGTGTCATCTACTGGGTTGCGTTCCGTAAAGAGATCGCAGCACTGAAGTAGATAGACCCCCTAACTCTTTTTTAATGAAAATTGGTAATGTCGATGTGAAGGTCTCGATCCTCGCGATCGCGGTCTTTGTGATCTTCACGATTCTTTTACTGGTTGCATCCGTGTTCAGCCCTGATGTACGGTCGCAGCTCATCTGGCTTATCCCGGGACTTTTCATGCTCCTTATCATCCCGATGGTGCTCAACTACATGAGCCGCAGCCAATACGCGGATATTACTCCGGTCTATGAGGCAGAGGCAAAGACCGTCCGGGTCAAACTGATAAACGAGAACATGATTGGGAAACCGGTCAGGATTGAAGGGGTTGTCGAGAAAGTACGGTTCCAGTTCCTGAACCGGCCGCAGTATATCGTTGCCGACCGTTCGGGCGAGATTGCGGTCAAGATGTTCACGAATCCCGATGAGGATATCCACGAGCATGACGTGGTTGAAGTGCTCGGCATGGTGATCCATCGCTACATTGCGGTCGGCGATCCGGTGATCAACTGCGTCTCGATCAGGAGACTTGATAAAAAAGTCGTTCCCGCAAAAGAACGGTAAAAAATTTGTTTTTTTAAAGTGTTTGTGATGTCTGGTACTTCAAATCCAATCAGTTCTGTGCCTGAATCTTCCCGCTCCTATGAACTTGCGGTGCCGTTGTTCTCGTTTGGAAGCGCGGCGTTAGCGATCCTTATGTGGACGTCCGGGATTACCCTCGATCTGCGCATTACGGCAGCAGGCTGCGTGGTTGCATCGTTCGTGCTCGCGTATCTCGCGTGGATCCGGCCAAGGAAGGATATCGTTGCGCTCACGACCCCTATCTACGCGATCATCTTTTTTGCGGTGCCGCTTGAGGAGCCGGTGGCGACGATCGTCCTCGAACTGCTCTACGCGGTGAGCCTCTCAATCCTCGTCCTGCGGCTGAAGAGCCGGTTCGGCGCCCCCGCTGCCATTCATGCGGAAGGCACCCTTGCCGGCCCGCTTGGGGAGTACGCTGAAAAGGTACACCCTGCCTGCGCCGTCATTTCCCCGGCCGCGGCACACCGGGCGGCAGTGGCATTCCTG
>JBAZHU010000208.1:0-3411 GCA_041652215.1 Methanoregula sp.
CCTTCCTTCCTTTCCTCGTTCACGCGTGTCGTATCCGTATTTTTTTTCTTAGGAAGTAACTGTTCAAAAATCTGATCCGTTATACCCTGCCCGAGGATCCGCACGATCTCCTCACGCGGGTGTTTTTTAATCTCCTCCGGGGACGTCATACCGTTGTTGAAGAGGCGCCGGGCACGTACACGGCCGATACCCCGGAGCCGGATGAGCGGGAGCAGCTCGCGCCGGGTCCCGTTCTTCATGCAGATCTCGCATTCGTTAATCTGTGGATAGAATTCTGGAGCAAACATCCTCGCCAGCTGGGATGTCGCATGCAGCAGCCAGTTGATACTCTCGACCATCCCAAACACATCACCCGGCCCGACCGCGTACCTCTCGCAGATCTTCTCTTCCGGGAGCTCATCGGTCCAGTCCGAGAGGAGCATCGCGGTTTTTACTGCCCGGTAATATCCTTCTGCCTCCTCATCATCTGTTGGTAACGGGAGCCAGAGATCATCGGCCTTATCCTCCATCATGCGCGAGAGCGCGGCAAGATCTGAATTCCTGGCATAGAGCGTGGGCATATCCGGTGTACTGCAGATAAGCTGGACAAGGCCAAGATCTGCGTACGTGGTTCTTTCCCTCAAAGTTGTAACGATTAAGGATGCACTTCTCGGGTCAATGTACATCCGGGAAACGAGTGTCCCAAGCTCGGTTGCTCCCAGGTGTTCCCCGACTTCCAGGATCATCTCCGCGGAGATCAAAAATTCAAGCGCGGCATCCACCGCCCGGTGCATGAGCCGGCCCTGCTTGTGCTCGTGGACGTAAAACGAACGGTTCATGAACTCTGAGAGTTCGTTTCGGGTCTTTGCAAAACCCGATGCGACCAGGGAAAGGACGTGCGTGTAGAGTGCGGTCGGCTCGGCTATCCGCGAGTGGACATCATCGGCTGGTGCTTCAATGTAGCACTCAAAAAGCTCCGGTACCTGCTCGGCCTCCTTTGCGATCAGGATGGCCTCGCCGTACGGGTCGAGCCGGGGCCGGCCGGCTCTCCCGGCCATCTGCCGGTACTCGCTGACCGGGATCGGTTGCATTCCCTCGCCGGCCGAGAACCGGAGGTAGTCGCGGATCACGACCCGTCGTGCCGGAAGATTGAGGCCTGCGGCAAGTGTCGGCGTGGAGGAGATGCACTTGATCCAGCCTTTGCGGAAGGCCTCCTCCACAACAAAACGTTCATTCCGGCTCAGGCCGGCATGGTGGAAAGCCGCCCCTTTTGCCACGCACGCGGCAAGGGTCTTGACCATATCAGTCTGGGCTGCGGCTAAAAGACGGTCTGCACACCCGGCAAGTGCCGGGTCCTCGCTTTTTATCGCCGCCGCCGCCCGTTTTGCAAACGCCTCGGCATTCCGTCGCGACGAGACAAAAACGAGGCATTGCCCACCCTCGGCAATGGTGTCGAGGCAGATATTGAGGTCGTCATAATTCTTCGATACCTGCTTAACTTCCCGCGTCCCCTCCTCGAACTGGATCCGGTTGTTGTAAAAAACACCCTGGCGCAGGTCCACCGGCCTCCAGGTACTGGTGACCAGCTCCGCGTCCAGCCAGCCGGCAAGCATCTTCGGGTTTCCTATCGTTGCCGAAAGACCGATGACCTGCATGGCAGGATTCCGGTACCGCATCTTTGCGATCACCATCTCGAGCGTCGGGCCCCGGTCCGGGGAATCGATCAGGTGCACTTCATCCACGACAACAAGCGAGATCTCCGTGATCCAGCGTGCATTGTTCCTCAAGAGCGAGTCCACTTTCTCGCTGGTTGCAACAATAATGTCGTTTTTGCCAAGGGCGTCGTCGCGCCGGTCGAGATCCCCGGTCGAGATGCCGACCCGGACTCCTTTGTTGCCAAACTCATCGTATTTTTCCGAAGCAAGGGCCTTGAGCGGGACAATGTACAGGCATTTTCCTCCCGCTGCGATGTGGCGGTGCATCGCCATCTCTGCAATCAGTGTCTTCCCGCTTGCGGTCGGGATTGCGACAAGGAGATTTTTACCGTCAAGCAGCCCTTTTTCGACACAGGTAGCCTGCGGCGGGTAAAGTTCCCGGATGCCAAGCCCAAGGTACTGCTGCTTGAGAGTATCGGGTATCGCAAGATCCTGAATCTGCATGGAACTTCCCACCGGCATTCGTGTTTTTTAACTGCCTGTTTTCTTTAACTACCAGTTAAATTGTTTTTGTGGATTATACTTAAGCAAACGGTGTTTCCCGCCCACGGCCCGGCGCCGGATTGCGTGGGGGTTTTCCGGACCTGCTGCCCGGTATCGTTTCAGCGGACCGCATAAAAAAGAGGGTTGTGGAAGGCGGAAGTGAATCAGTAGTAATAACTGATCATATCCTGCTTTGCCTCTTTTTTCTTCTTGTCGAGGAACGCAAAGACGTTCTCGTGAGGAACGCCCTCGATGAGCATATCAATGGCCGCCCGTGCGACCTTCATCTGCTCGGGATAGCCGATGAGGGCCACGGTATGGCCGAAGACCGAGAGGTCCACATCGGTCATGTTCTCGATCTGCTCGCGGGCCCGGCCGTCTTTTCCGATGATACGCCCGCGGAGCCGGTCGAGCTGCTTGGGATTATCTGCCGCCCGGGAAAGATCGATGATATCGAGAAGGAGATCCTCGTCTTCGATCATCTCAAAGGCACGCTCGGGAGAGAACCCGGCGTTGATGGCGTTGATGATCTCGACTGCACGAAGGAGCGGGATGGCATTTTCCTCTGCCCCTTCGACTTTTACCAGGCCTTCCTTGCTGTCGATGGAAATGGCCGTATGGGTCTTTGATTCAAGCTCTTTTTTTGTCGCCCCGCCCTTTCCGATAAGGACGCCCACCCTGCTTGTTGCAACTTTTAGTTCCTGTATCATGGTTCTGTCACCGTTCCGGCTGACCGTCCGGTATTCTTATCGCAGGTTTTTTTGTTATTTCTGGAGATGATGCTGATGTGTGTCATGGTTGTGAAACGTTAAGGCCGGTTACCGCGTTAAAAATTTCATACTCTGTTTTTATTTCGCAGCCCTTCTTTTTAAAGAACCTGTTCATATTGCGGATGTCCCGCATCAGGAACTGGAGGGCACGCGGATGGTCGCGGGTCACCGACTGGCCCATATCGATGAGATATGGTTGGTCGCTGTACAATATATTGAACTCGCTGAGATCACCATGCACCAGTTCTGCCTTGTTGTACAGCGTATCGATCATTCCCATAATGTTTTCGTAGACTTGTGAGGGTTTGTCGATCTCTGCATTCCTTAACTGGGGATACGGGCATTCGCCATCGCCAAGAAAGGACATGATAAGGATGTTCCGGTCCCACACCAGCGGCTCGGGAACAGGAAGTCCTGCCTCTTTTGCCCGGGCAAGGTTAGAGAACTCCTTTCGTGTCCATGCA
>JBAZHU010000209.1:0-3408 GCA_041652215.1 Methanoregula sp.
GAGCCGCGCCGCCGCCTCCCGGACCGGGTCGCCGCACGGGACATCGGTGCCGGTCCTGTCCATGAGCCGGAGCCGGGGCCCGCAGGAGTGGCAGGCAATCGTCTGGGCGTGGTGGCGCCGGGAGTGCGGATCGCCGTACTCCCCCGCGCATGCTTCGCACAGGGGAAAAACGTCCATGCTGGTCCGCTCCCGGTCATAAGGAATTTCCCTGATAACACTGTACCGGGGCCCGCAGTTCACGCAGGAGGTCGCCCAGTACCCTTCGTATCTCCCACCTGGCGTGAAAATATCTGCGATACAATCGTTGCAGATCGCAATATCGGGCGGGATCATGCCGGAAAATGAGCCGGTCCCGCTTTTGAGAATAACAAAACCGTCCGGGATCTCCGCGTCCGTGTCGGTCACATCTACAGAATCGATCCGGGACATCGGCGGGCCCCGCAAAACTGCCGCAAGAAAATCGGCGAACCGCTCGCCACGGGCAAAGATCTCCACTTCGCTTCCGAGGTTCTTTACCGTGCCCGCGATCCCGAATTCACCGGCCCGTGCATATACAAAAGGGCGGAACCCGACACCCTGGACGATGCCGCGAACCGAAATCCTGCCCCTTTTTTGCATGGTTGAGCCGCATAAATTTATTGATTTATACCGCGATATAATTATAGGGTTTTTACTGTGCCGGGCCATATCCGAATTGTCAACGATCCCGTAGAACTTGTTCCGCTCCTCATGACGTTCAACAGTCCTGCGTTCAAGAAGGTATACGAATTACTCAGCAAATCATGGATGACCGAGGAAGAACTCCAGGCGCAGGTAAACGATGAGTCTGTTCCGGTCTGCCTCCAGGTGTTAAAGAAAGGTAATCTCGTGGAAGAACAGTGGCGGATGCCCAAGCCCGGGGCCAAACCGCAACGGGAGTTCAGGGGAACGTACAACAAGTTCCGTGCGAACTTCCAGTGCAACCTGCAGGATCTCTCGGACATCCTGTATATCTCGCTCTCAAACGATGAGAACCTCCGTGAAATTGTCGGCCAGATCGAAGCTGAAATGGCAAACGGTAACACATCTATCAACGATCTCTCCCGGAAATTCGGCGTCAGTCCGGTGTTTATCAAAGGGCTGGCAAAACGGATACCTGCGCTCGATGTGAAGGGACAGGGGCTGGTGCTGCTTGACACCGGACGTTAAGGATCCCCTCTATTCCATCCTGCGCAGCAAGCGCGAGGTCTCCCGGTTACAGATCTTAGTCGAGGTCGCCGAGCACCAGCCGGCGGTGCGCCAGCAGGAGATCGCGACAAAACTCGGTGTTACTCCCCAGGCGATCTCCGAGTACATCCGCGAGCTCGTGGACGAAGGCATGGTTTCCGCGAGCGGCCGGGGCAACTACGAAGTGACCAAGACCGGTATCGAGTGGGTACTCGCGAACGCCGAGTCCCTGGAGTCCTATGCCCGGCACATCCGGCGCGACATCATCCAGCAGGTCTCGGTCTGGACGGCAATTGCGGCAGAGAACCTCCGGGCCGGCGACGAGGTCGGGGTCTACATGAAAAACGGTTTTTTGTACGCCGCAAAAAAGCAGCAGCAGGCAACCGGGTCTGTCGTTGCCGATGCGAAAAAAGACGAGGATGTAGGCGTGGCCCGGTTAAACGGTATCATCGAGCACCACGAGGGTACTATCCGGATCTGCAAGGTGCCGAGGATCCAGCACGGGGGATCGCGCCGGGTCGATCAGGTGCGGCTCAAAGACCTTGTCCACGCGGCCGGCCTTGTCGCTGCAGTCGGGCTTGAGGCTTACATCGCCCTCAAAGCCGCCGGTCATAAACCCGACCTGTTCTTCGGGGCGCGGGAAGGCGTGATCGAGGCGTCGTTCCATGGGATCGACTGCGTGATCGTGATCGTCGATGAAGAGTTCACGGATTTCCTAAAACGGCTTGAAGGCGTCGGGCTTTCGTATGTCATCGTCGATCTGATCGCCCCATGAAGATCATCGTCCAGCCGGTCAAAGGCAGTTACAAACTTCTCTTTTACGATGGGAAGCATGTCCATGGTATCGGTATCGTGGAAATGACCGATACCCCAAAGGGCCCACGCCCCGTCAAGTACCGGCTCCGCTGGGGTTCCCGTAAAGAGTACCAGGCCACACCGTCAAAGGATTTGATCGGCCAGCTCCGTGAGGGGGACGTGCGGATGGTTAAGCCCGATCCCTTGTTCGAAGAGTTCCTGCATGCATTCCAGATCCGGACCGGGACCGTGGATGTCTGCCGGATCTGCCTTTTGGACGACCGGTACACGCCGCTTACGAACGATAACTTTGTGATCTTCGGGAAGAGCGAGAAGATCTGCCTTGAGTGCGGGCGCCGGGAGCTCCGGCGCGAACTGGCGCCAATCGGGCACATGGGAAAGGACACGCTCCGGCATTTCGAGGAACTGCTGGTGGCGACCCGGAATCTTGACCGGGTGCTTGCCCTTGTCCAGCCGGAAAAACTCTCGATGAAGTCCGCCCTCTTTGACCGGATCGAGGCGCACCCGGTGCTCGCGACCGCAAAACTGGAGGAACTGCCGCTCCCGCACGAATTTATCGTCGCTTCAAGAATCGAATCGCTCATGCCGGCCCAGCAGCTCGCGGTGGACGCCGGCCTGCTGTTCGGAAAGGATCTCCTCGTTGTTGCTGCAACCGCGAGCGGCAAGACCTTCATCGGCGAGATGGCCGGGATGAAAAATTTCCTTGCAGGCCGGGGCCGGATGCTCTTCTTGGTGCCGCTCGTGGCGCTCGCAAACCAGAAGTACGAGCGGTTCACCGACCGGTACAGTGCGTTTGCCAAGACCGGGCTCCTGACCGGCGTCTCGCGCCTTAATCTCCCCGAGACCCGGAAAGTCGGCGACCGGAACCCGCAGGCGCCGATTGTTGTCGGAACCTACGAAGGGGTGGACAATATGATCCGGTGCGGCCAGAGAATGCAGAACATCGCGACGGTCGTCATCGATGAGGTGCAGATGCTTGAGGACCCCGAACGGGGCCACCGGCTCGACGGGCTCGTCGCACGGCTCAAGTATCTCGCCCCGCAGGCGCAGTTCCTGTACCTTTCGGCAACAATCGGTTCGCCAAAGACACTCGCAAAGAAACTCAACTGCCAGCTCGTCCGGTACGACGACCGGCCGGTTGCGCTCGAACGTTTCCTCCTCTTTACGGAGCGCAAGCAGAAGATCCCGACGATAAAAAAACTGACGACTGAAGAGTACAAGAACACATCGTCGAAAGGGTTCCGGGGCCAGACGATCATCTTCACGAATGCCCGTGCCCGGTGCCATACGATTGCCGATGCGCTCGGGATGCGGGCGGCGGCCTACCACGCGGGGCTCTCAAGCCAGGAACGTCGCGAGGTGGAGAGCAAATTCCTTGACGGCAAG
>JBAZHU010000210.1:0-3389 GCA_041652215.1 Methanoregula sp.
ATACGCCACAAAGGCGTTCTCGCCCATGTAGGTCGCGACGGCAAACGGGCGGTTTGCATACGCGCCCATAATGATGCAGCCGAACGCGGCGGTAATGATCGTTGCCGCCACGCAGGCCTCGTACGGTATCCCTGCCTCCCGCAGGATGCCCGGGTTGACGATGATAATGTAGACAATAGCAAAAAATGTCACGAGGCCGGCAACGAGCTCCCGGCGGATCGTGGAACCGCGCTCCGTAATATGGAAGAACCGGTCGATCTGCGTGAGGGACATATCATCAGGAATTATGGGAAAGAGGGGTAAAAACCTGCCGGAATAGTCCCGGGTGTATCATAGCTAAAAAAGGAGCGTTATCCGGATAATTCCGGGACTGAGTCTGCCCAGGTCTCGACCTCCTTACGGATAGCATCGTCCGTATACGAAGATACGGTGAGGCGGCGCCGGGCGAGGCTGACAAAGTAGATCTCCCCGTTCTGGTCATGGCACTTCAGGATCGCAGAAAAGAGATCCGCATCGTTCCGGTGCCGGATCTTTCCCCGGTGCGCAGCGAGGTTTGCCATGTTCGAGATCATGGCGGCGATCCCGGTCTCGTAGCCTTCGACCGAGTCGTAAACCTCGGAACTTGTCCCTATACGTTTTCCCCCCGGGGTCGTGTAGGCGAACTTTGCGGTATACATCTCGCGGACGATCTGCACCGGCTGATAGTTCTTCCTCATGGAGAAGTACGAGGTGCAGCCGAGCGGGTTTGCCCGGACAAGAGCCCTGACGATGACATCAAAGGTTGCGATATCGGGAATCGGGTGCTTCAGGATCCGGTAGGCACTCTTGGATCCCGGTTTTGGGGTAAAGACCGGCATATGCCGCAATACTCTCACCGGGACGCAGAAAGCCTTGGTGGTCATGGTGGGGGTCACACATACCCAAAGTGTTTTTGGCCTTTTTTTAGTATCGGGCAAAATCATCCCTGCCAGAAAGAGGTATTTACGATATAAAATTTTTGTAATATTTTACCGGATTTCCCGTGAGACCGGGGACATGTTCCGGCCTAAAAAACAAAAAAGGATCATGTGACCCCCATCAGAGGATTGCTTTTTGCCCCGGGCCTGACGGCAAAATATTCTCAGTTTCAGGAGAAAATATTGACTGTTGCTGCTCCAGGTCTGCATATTGCAGATGCAGGGGGTCACACATACCCAAAGTGTTGTCCGGGTGCAATCCCGCCAATTTCCTCTCTACCCGATCTGGCCATGCATAATTTTTATCATGTGCTCCCCATTATCGTATACTATGGATTACGGAGCGATCGTTTCGGAATCGGCCGGGTACACAAAGGCTGCCCTTATGGGAAAGCCGGTCACCTGGCTTGTCTTTATCATTTGCAGCCTGCCCTTTGCCCTCTTTAAGTTCGTGTGCGACCCGAAGACCATCTTCACCGGGACAAAGATCCACTGGGAACTCATCCCGTGGACCCAGATCATCCTGCTCTGCCTTGCAGGGCTGCTTCTCTCGTTTATTATATCCGGGTACATTGTCCGGGTCTACCGGGGGGTAACGCCCCCGCCCGGTTTTGATTCGCCCGTGGGTCTCTACCTTGACGGGATTAAACTGGCCATTGTCGGGTTCGTCTGGATGGTACCAGCCCTCATCATCTTTGGCCTCGCATTTGCCATGATCGTCTTTGGGGCTCTTTTGGGCAGTGCCTCCATGGGAGCGATGATGGGCGCAGGAATGATCCTCCTCCTTATCGGCCTCATCGTGCTCGTAATCACGGTTCTCTATGCCATGCTTGGAAGCGTGCGCTTCGCACGCACCGGCAGCATGAGGGAAGGACTCCGGTTCTCCGCGATCACCGGTACGATCCAAGTGATCGGCTGGGGGACGTACATCCTCGCCCTGGTCATCATGATGGTGCTCGTTATCCTCTTTACCCTCGTCATCTCCCTGTTCGCGCTGATCCCGCTCGTGGGCTGGGTGATCCAGCTGGTCCTCACGCCGATCGTTTCGATCTTCTCCGCCAGGTATATTGCCAGAGTCTATGACCACAGCGTCCCGCAGGAAGCGGCACCTGCACCGGCTCCTGTCGACTAATCTTTTTTTTCAGGGGCTGTATAGCCGCCCGATTAACCTCTTTTCGATCTCTCTAAAAAACCGACAGCGGGGATTGTTTCCGCAAGGGGCCCAAAAAGCCGGGTTGGCGTTTGTCATCTGTTGGCCACCATCCCCGGGTCCACAGCGCTTATCTGTCGGCAGATGCCAGGAACCGATGATCAGTCCGGCTCGATTTCCGAAGGCGACCCTGTGGAGCGGTTTACCGGGCGATGCCGGGACCTGACCTGATCTAAAGTGCGGGCGCAGTTCATTTTTGCGCACAATCTTTCACAATTTGCGCGCGATACCCTGCGTGTCATGATGTACCGGAGAGAGGGAAGAAGGGACAGTCAGTACAAAAATTCAGTTTCGCTTCGCGCCGGGTGGGTCGGGTGCCCTGAACAGCATGCGGCAGGGTGGGGCCGGGTACAGGCTGGCTCCTGCGCGACTCTGCCCGACCGGTTGAATGGTGGATATATATCGCCGCCAATTTGTGTGCCATTTCTGGGTTTGCTCTATAATCCTGCGAGATAGGGGATTAATCCTGAAAATCCGGCACTCAGGTGCGCTTCAGATTTTTTCCTGCCCGGGCCCGTATGCCCGGAATCAGGCAATATGGGGTTGAAATCCTGTTCTTGATGGTGTGGGGAATTATCTGTCCGGGAAATACTTTCCCGCCCAATATATCCCAACAGGAAAATGAGAGCATGTGGGGGTAATCTTTAAATGTTAGTCTGAGGAATAATGTGATCCACAATTTCTGATGAAGACCCGAAGAAACCATCCCTGCAAAGGGGTGAATCGGGTCCGAAGTGGGTAAAATGAAGGTAAGAAGGTATAAATACCCTTGAAACCTACATTGTAAGCCCGTGTTTACATCAAAAACACGACGAAAATCGTGTGATGAAGAACCAACAACGACCGGACAATCCGGGGCTTGGTTCCGAATACAAACACAGCATGTAACAAGGTATAAATAGCCTTGAGACATACATTAGAAGCCCGTGTTCAAGTGAACAAACACGACGAACACACGCAAAAACTTTGATGGAGATCCAACGATACCCGGCTTGACCGGAGTTGGTTCTGACGTTGATACTGGCAATGCGGAAATTTGTTTAGTAACCGCTAATTCCTCGAAATTAAGGTTCAGATATTAGTGTGCGTACAGATGTACAATTTGAATTCTGGTTGATCCTGCCAGAGGCCACTGCTATCGGAGTTCGATTAAGCCATGCGAGTCGAGAGGTGTAAGACCTCGGCATACTGCTCAGTAACACGTGGACAACCTACCCTGAAGA
>JBAZHU010000211.1:0-3356 GCA_041652215.1 Methanoregula sp.
CTGCGATCAGCTGGTCGTAGCGGTTTCTGGTGAGGGGGGGATGTGCCTCATCGCAGCAGTGCCCCCCGCATTCCATACAGATAGCTTCAGCACGAAGCAGCCAGTTTTCCGTCAAAATAATCACGCTGCAAAAAGATGGTCGACGATCCGTTCGTAAACATGGGGGTAGTGGGCATCCTCGCCGCTTTCGAGCGACGGGTTATCGTTTACCTCGATTACGCAGGCATCGCCGTTGGTGTTCTTGATATCTACGCCATAGAGGCCGTTCCCGATCGCGTCTGCCGCATCGATCCCGAGCTGGATGACGTGGGGCGGCACCGCGCTCTCGGGCATACTCTCAACGCCGCAGTACACGATATGGCCGTTCACGGATGCCTGGATCTTGAAGGTCACCGAGGGGATCGTATACTTGCAGACGTACAGGAGTTCTCCGCCAAGCACGCCGACCCGCCAGTCGTACGTGCTCTCCACAAACTGCTGGACGACGATCCAGTCCGACATCTTGATGAACCGCCGGGCAACCCGGAAGAACCCGGCGATATCGGCGACCTTTTCGACCCGGAGCGAGAACGAGGTTGACGGCTCCTTGACAATCAGCGGGGTGCCCAGCCTATCGAAGAGCTGCGAGACCCGTTCGACCGAGAGGTCGTTTTTCGAGAGATAGACGGTCTTGGGGAGTGCGACGTTCTTTTTCTGGAGATGGGAGTACATGTTGATCTTGTCGCCGCAGATCTGGATAGAGTCCGAGTCGTCGATGACCGGGATCCCGTGGAAGTCGGCCATCCGGGCGGCAACGTACGTGATGTTCATCGGGTCGGTCCGGGCCCGGATGAAGAGCGCGTCCATCTTCGGGATCTTGTTAATGTCGACCGGAAAGAGGAATTCCACGTTGTGTCCCATACCCTCGGCCACGTCACGGCAGTGGATCAGGGCACCCAGCTGCTCGGCGTTTGAAAGGGTTTTACGGTCGACAAAAATACCAAGCCGGCTCATAAGAACTCCTGCTCGTCCCGGTACGCGGCAAGCAGCGCCCGCTCCTCTTCGGAAAGGTGGGTGTAACGCGTGGGCGCTAACGACGAGAGAGCAATCTCTTTTCCGGTCTTTACAAAGACCATGCTCACCAGCGGGATGGAAAAGAGTTCGTAGATCCTCGCGGCGTATCCTGCGATTGCCGTGCAGCTCCCGGTCGTCCGGCCAAAGACCGCCGTGCAGGTATGGATGGTGGCGCCATCGTCAAGTTTCTGGTAGCAGAACGGGTACTTGCCCTTGTTCGTGATGTGCTTGATGACCTCCTTTGCCTGCTCGTTATCCTGCACGACAAAGAAGTCGGATGCCGTGGCAAAGTAGTTGAGGCCGTAGAGGATTGCGGGGAGCGGGACGTAGGCCTGCGAGATGCCCCATTCCACGACCGGGAGGCCGGCAAGTTTTGCACGCTCAAGGCAGATGGGCACCACGAATGCATCGAGGACATCGCGGCTTGACGGGCGGATATTCTCACCGGCCAGTTCATGCTCAAGAATGGTGTAGTAGGCCTCCGTCTTGTACGAGTAGTCCTCTGCGATCACATGGTACGCATGGTCCCGCGTGACAACGGCAAGGGAATCCCGGATCATCACCGGTTCTTTTTTCGGCACAGGATGGGCAGGGGCGGTATGACCGCTCCCTGCCACGGCTCTTGCGTGCATCTGGGGGAGGAGTTTTTCCCGTGCGGTCGCCCGCCGGTTCATGCCGGGCCGGGCAAGGGGGTTGGCGGGACCGGATGCGACCGTACGCTCAGTTTGCAGCTCGTCACCGGGCTGCGGGGTGTCGCCCCACCGATCGTTCATCCGCAGATCAGCTCGCTTGAGACCCTCGCGGAGGTATCCCGGGGGCCGGGAATTCCCGGTACAGCACTGCCCGTGGAATCGTGGTCCCGGGGAGAATGCACGAACAAGGCAAAAGCTTGATCTATAAATTCACGCGCTGCACCTGCATAGCGATTGCAGCGTGTCATTACAAAAGAGAGAGAAAACGCGAACCGTTTAGCCTCTTTGTCATCGTCATCGTTGCTGACACTGACGGTCATGTTCAACACTAATCCATCACGGAGTGTGGATTATACTATCTTCTTCTATAGGAGCCGGGCTTTAAAAGAATTTTGCACGCTGCCATCCCCGGGAATGACGGTGGTTCATAATCCGTGTCACGGCGTCTGGAACGGGGGGGTTCCGGGAGTCATACCGCGCACGGCCGGTGCAAAAGGCACCCCCGGCAGCTGGCGCAAGGTGAGGTTTGGACCGGGAGATATTCCGGGATCTTGTGCAATACCGGGCAGGGAAACCTGCACTGATCTCAGGAAAACAATGCAGCACATAATGCTGAAGACATAACGTTGATATTGGTATATCACCATCAGTAATAACATATGCACATACCCGGCCCGGAAGAACTCCGGTCCCGCCGCGAAACGCTGGGTCTCAGGCAGACCGAGATCGCAAAGAGGGCAGGAATCAGCCAGTCCATGGTGGCGAGGATCGAGGCAGGCAGCGTCGACCCACGGGTCAGTACCTTAAACAAGATCATCGTGGTGCTCAATAATGCAGAACCAAAGAAGATAACCGCCAGCCAGATCATGCATACGCCGGTGCTCTCCGTCCCGCCGCAGGCAAGCATCTCCCAGGCAGTTGACATTTTCGAAAAGAACAACATCTCCCAGCTGCCGGTGATAGAACGGGGTGCACCGGTCGGGTGTATCTCGGAATCGGTGATCGTAAAAGCGATCGAGCAGCAGCGACTCCATCACACGCACCTCTTTATGGTAAAAGATTTCATGGAACCCGGTTTTCCCACGGTACCCCCGGATATGGATGTCGAAACGGTCGTTAACATCCTCCAGCAGAACCACGCGGTGCTTGTTGTCGAGGGCAGGGTCGTTAAGGGAGTCATCACCAAGCACGACCTGATCACGCTTATCGTCTGAGTGCACGATACCGGATTTCACGTGAGAGGGGGGTACACAAACCACCCCTGTTTTGCTTCATTTTTGCGTTTTTATGCTCTATTCTGCCAGACTCAACAAAACATTTATCAGGTATCATAAAAGAGGGACTCATGTTGTGGTTAATGCCACACCAGAGGTTTGATACATGGCAGATGAACCTGAATCAAAAGAGATCAGCAGTGCAACGGTTATCGGACTTGGTGTCGTCCTGTTCGTGGTTATCGTTGGAATCTGGTACCTCTTCCTGAAGTAAAACAGGCACACAAAAATATACTCTTAATTCAGAGTTTTGAGACGAGATCCCGGAGCACGGCGGCCGGATCTGCGGCTTTTACCACGCTTGAGGCGAGGAGCACGCCGTCGGTCCCGAGATCCC
>JBAZHU010000212.1:0-3342 GCA_041652215.1 Methanoregula sp.
CAAGGAGCGGCATGCGCACCAGGGAGTACGTCGCCCGGCGATCGTCAACCGTGATCGTCTTTTCCCTTCGGCTTATCCGCCCGGTTTCAAAGACCTCCCGGTACTCTTTTGGTTCCCCCAGGAACACCGTGGGTGCAAGTTCGAAAACCGCCCGATCCCCCCCGACAGCGAGATACCCCATCTTACGGAAGAACCGTTCAAGGGCCGCGTTGAAATACACCGGGCGCAGGTCCCGGTTGAGCACGAAAACAGGGATGTCGATGATATCGAGGATCACTTTTTCAAACGCTGCCGGCAGGGGGATCTCCTTATCCGGGGAGGGGACCGTATGAGCTGGCACCGGCGCACCGGGCACCGGCGCTGCGACAGGACCTCCTCCCGGTTCATTCATGTTCCGTAACCGGTGCTTGTACAGTGCTATCTCGATAGTTGAGTGAAGTTCACGGTCCCGGAACGGTTTTATGAGGTAACCGTACGGCTGGGTCTTCATCGCCCGTTCAAGTGTTTTCTCATCGGAATGCGCCGTGAGATACACGATCGGGATGTGGTACAACCTGTTGATCTCCTCAGCGGCGGCAATCCCGTCTTTTTCTCCCTGGATCCGGATATCCATCAGGATCAGGTCGGGCCGGGTCTCGCCGGCCTTTTGTATTGCATCCTCCGCGGTAGAGACCGGCCCCACCACCGAATAGCCCATGCCGTGCAGTGCATCCTCGATCGTCATGGCCACGATGGTCTCGTCTTCGACGATTAAAATCCGTTTATCCGTCATCGTTCTCAACCTCCCATTACTTCCGTCCCGGTTGTTGCCGGCGGGGCCGGGAACCTCATCGTAAACAACATGCCCTTATCCGACAGGATCGTTAAATCCCCTTTGAGCTGATCCCGAACCAGTCTCATGACCAGTTTCATCCCGAGGCTTCCCGTTTCAGTGATATTCATGCCCGGGGGAATGCCAACGCCATCGTCACCAACGGTGAGCACCAGCCGGTTATCCGGCCCGCGGTGAAGGCTGATCCGGATCGTGCCATGATCGCGACCAGAAAACGCGTATTTGAGGGAGTTTATCACCAGTTCGTTGATGATCAGGCTTGCCGGGACTGCCGTATTCATGTCAAGCGGCATATCGTCTACATCAATATCCATTTTGATATGCCGCTCGTGGTCATCGGACATCAGGAGGGTATGTGCAAGGTTGCTGATGTGCCGTTTTGCATTGATATTTGCAAGGTTGCCGGATTGGTACAGGCTCTCATGCACGAGCGCCATCGTGATTACCCGGGTCTCGCACTCGTGGAGTGCTGCAAGCGCCTGCTCGTTGGTGATTTGCCGCGCCTGGAGACGGATCAGGCCGGAGATGATCTGGAGGTTGTTTTTGACCCGGTGATGAATCTCCATAATCAGGACGGATTTTTCATCGAGCGAGGCCTTGAGGGTCTCCTCGTATTTTTTCCGGTCCGTGATGTCTACGATTGTTCCCACGTACCCGGTGATAACCCCCTCGGCATTTCTCCGGGCAAGTGCCCGGAAATATACCCAGGTGATCGAACCGTTCTTGTGCAACAGGCGTTGTTCGAGAGTGATTTCGTCCCCTTTACCGGTAAAAGAATCCCACTGCGCCTCCATGGCTGCACGATCTTCAGGGTATATCGCGCCAAGCCAGCCTTTGCCTGCTGCTTCGTCGATGGTAAGATCCATGATCTCGCACCACTGGTCATTGACAAAAAAGTAATTCCCCCGACGATCGACAAGGAAGATCCCGACCGGGGCGACCTCGGAAAGTGACCTGAACATATCCTCGCTTTCCTGGAGGGCATCCACCGCCGCCGTCCTATCAGTGATATCCATAATAGTGCCGATGATCGCCGACTGGCCCTGGTACTCTACCCTCTTGCTGAACAGTTCAAGGACAATTTCCGTACCCTCTTTTTTAATGCCGTGAAAGATGTAGTGCGACGAATCCTCAAGACCCTGCGTTTTCCGTGACCGGTGTCCTTCGACAAGCATCTTGTCTTCAGGAGCGATGAGCAGAGGAATGAAGGGTTTATTGGTGAGTACCTCCCGGGAATACCCGAATATCTCGGCAAACCGGGGATTGACATACTTCATGATCTCATTTTGCAGAAGGAAGATACCGACAAGGGAGTGTTCGACCGGGTTCTGGTAGATCTCCACCATGGTCAGGTGATGGATTGCGGCACCAAGGATTTCGGCTGCTGTCATGAGGGCATCGATCTCGATCTTCGATAATTTGTGATCCTCTGAGGACAGCTCGAATGTCAGGACTCCCCACCAGTGGGTGTCTGCCATGATAGGTATATTGATAAGCGAGAGACCGCTGTTTTTTTGTGCGGCCTCGTCATGCAAAAAGGATATCTTATCCACCGAGAAACATGCCGGCAGGCCGTTTGAAAATTGCATAAACGCTTCAGGGAACCGATGGCTGAACGGGATATTCCTGAAGAGTGGATGATCGATCCTGGGCTGGAACGAAGGGTGCGTCCACTCAAATTTCATGCTGATACAGAGATCCTTTGGGTTATCCGGGCACGGGTGATTCTGGAAAATACAGACGCGTCCTGCATCGGTGGCTTTTCCCAGTCTTTCGATTACTGCGGGGATCTCGCTGGTCCAGGTCGAGCCATGGATAGGCTCTTTTAAGAAACGGTCTGCGGAAAAATTGACCGCCTCAAGGATTTCCCCCCGGCGGCGCAGCATTTCTTCTGTACGCTTGCGATCCGTGATATCCCGGGAAATGCAAAAAATAACTTTCTCGCCGTTCCATGTCCCTTCACGCATCTGGCAGTCCACATCCACGGGGACACCCGTTTTTGTAAAAATGATGACCGGGCAGGTACCGGTTTCGCCGTTTTGCAGCTCGTGTATAACAGGCGCAATCTGGTTGTAAGGATCCGGTCCGCCGATCTTAAAGATCGACTGGTTGATGAGATCGGCCCGTGAATAGCCCAGTCTTCGTATGATTGCCTCATTAATTTCAAGGATCCGTCCATCCTTTGCAAGGATGAAGATAAAATCGTCGATCGTATTAAAAAGGGTATAGAGATTTTCTTCTTCCTGCCTGAGACGGTTGTCTGCCCGCATTTTCTCGAGTGCGGTACCCAGTTGCTGGCCGATGGCACGGAGAATGGATTTCTCGTCATCAGTGAATGTATGGGCTTTTTGATCGGCAACATGAAGTGAACCGATCACCTTCCCGCCGGATGCGACAGGCACTACCGCTGCTGAAACGATCCCTTCCGGAAAGGGATCCTCCGAATCCATCGTTACCCGGTTATCGATAAAAAGTGTCCCGCCTTTGAGAACTGACGAAAAAGGCGGTCG